>UQNC01000008.1 GCA_900542175.1 uncultured Collinsella sp.
TGGATGAGTTTGCCTTCGGCAGCTCCACCGAGAGTTCGGCGTTCCACCGCACCAACAACCCCTGGGATACCGAGCGTGTGCCCGGCGGCTCCTCGGGCGGCTCCGCTGCAGCCGTCGCCGCGGGCGAGGTCGCGCTCTCGCTGGGCTCGGACACCGGCGGCTCCATTCGCCAGCCGGCGTCGCTGTGCGGCGTGGTGGGCTTTAAGCCCACGTATGGCGCCGTGAGCCGTTACGGCGTGGTTGCCTTTGGCTCGTCGCTCGACCAGGTGGGTCCCTTTGGCCGCACGGTCGAGGATGTCGCGCTGGCCATGAACGCGCTTACCGGCGCGGGGCACGATCCGTACGACTGCACCAGCCAGGACTGCGCCGTCGACTTTACCGAGCACCTCAACGACAGCATCGAGGGTAAGCGCGTGGGCATTATCCCCGCGTTTATGGAGGCCGAGGGCCTGACGCCCGAGGTCAAGGCCGCTGTTCAGCGCGCCGCCCAGGAGCTGCAGAACCAGGGCGCCGAGCTCGTGGAGGTCGACCTGCCGCACCTGGACGCCGCCATCGCCGCCTACTACGTCATCGGCCCGGCCGAGGCGTTCTCCAACCTGGCCCGCTTTGACGGCATTCGCTATGGCTATCAGGAGGAGGGCTGCGCCAACCTGTCCGACCAGAGCTCGCTGTCGCGTGCCCACGGCTTTGGCGCCGAGGCCAAGCGCCGTCAGATGCTCGGCGCCTACCTCCTCTCCTCGGGCGTGTACGACAAGTACTACTACGCTGCGCAAAAGGCCCGCACGCTCATCACGCAGGATTACGACGCCGCGTATGCCAAGGTGGACACCATCCTCATGCCCGCTTCGCCGCGCACGGCCTTTAAGTTTGGCGAGATCAGCGACCCCACGCAGATGTACCTCTCCGATCTGTACACCATCTCGCTCAACATTTGCGGCAACGGTGGTATCTCGGTGCCGCTGGGCCTGGGCGAGGACACTCAACTGCCCGTTTCTGCCCAGTTGGTGGGTCCGGCCTTTAAGGACCGTCAGCTGCTCACGTTTGCCCGCGCCCTGGAGCGCGGCTTTGCCGATGCCGCCACGGGTGCGTCCGCGCTTTCCGTCGCGCCCGATTTTGCCGGGAAGGGAGGCGAGCTGTAATGAAGGAGCTTTCCGAGGTCCTGCAGGATTGGGAGGCCGTGATTGGCCTGGAGATCCATACCGAGCTCACCGCACTCGATACCAAGATGTTCTGCAACTGCAAGCTCAGCCACGATGACGAGCCCAACGCCAACGTGTGCCCGGTGTGTCTGGGCCTGCCCGGCGCCCTGCCGGTGCCCAACAAGCGCGCCATCGAGAGCATCGTCAAGGCCGGTCTCGCCACCAACTGCGAGATTCAGCGCCACTCGATGTTCTACCGCAAGCACTACTTCTATCCCGATATGGCCAAGAACTTCCAGACCACGCAGGGTCCGGTCGCCTTTGCCATGTACGGTCACCTGGACCTGGACGTGACCGGTCGCGGTGCCGCCGAGCGCCCCGACTGCGCGTTTGGCGAGGCCGAGGCCCAGAGTCTGGCGAGCGCTTCGGCCAACGCCGAGGGCCTGTCCACGTCCATGTCCTCTACCATGCGCGAGAGCAATCAGCGCGCGGGGCACTTGGCCAGCTATGACGCGTCCAACCTGCAGATGCCTGAGCGCCGCGAGGACGGTTCCTACACGGTGCCCATCCGCATCCTGCGCATCCACATGGAGGAGGACGCCGCCAAGATGGTGCACGTGGGCGGTGCCGAGGGCCGCATTACCGCCGCTGCCGAGTCACTCGTCGACTACAACCGCTGCGGCACGCCTTTGATTGAGCTCGTGACTGAGCCCGATCTGCGCACGCCCGAGGAGGCTCGCCTGTTTATGGAGAAGCTCCGCCGCATTTTTGTGACGCTGGGCATTTCGGACTGCTCCATGGAGAAGGGGTCCATGCGCTGCGATGGCAACGTGTCGCTGCGCCGCCGCGGCGAGACCAAGCTGGGCACCAAGACCGAGCTCAAGAACCTCAACTCGTTTAAGAGCCTGCATGACGGCCTCGCCTACGAGATTTGCCGCCAGGCCGAGGTGCTTGAGGAGGGCGGCATCATCTATCAGGAAACCCGCCACTGGGAGCCCAGCCGCAAGCGCACCGTGGTCATGCGTGTCAAGGAGACGGCCGACGACTATCGTCTGTTCCCCGACCCCGACCTGGCGCCGTTCGATTTGGACGACGAGTTTATCGACCGTTGCCGTGGCGAGATTCCCGAGCTGCCCGATGCCAAGCGCGCCCGTTTTGAGGCCGACTTTGGCATTAAGGCGGCCGACGCCGAGCAGATTGCCGGCGACCCCGAGTTTGCCGACTTCTTTGAGGCCGCCGCTGCCGGCATGGCTGGCAAGGAGGCCCAGACGGTCGCGAACCTGCTGGTGAACGAGATGATCGCCTACCTTAAGGGCGCGGGCGTCTCGCTGGCTGAGTCCGGCATCGCGCCGGCTCAGGTGGCAGCTCTTGCCAAGCTGCTGGCGACCGATGCCATCAGCTCCAACCAGGCGCACGAGGTCTTTGAGGCCATGGCCCAGACCGGCGACGATCCCAACAAGATCGTCGACGAGCGCGGTATGCGTCAGGTGAGCGATGCCGGCGCGCTGCAGCCGATCGTGGACGAGGTACTGGCTAACTGTGCCGATCAGGCGCAGCAGTATCGTGACGGCAACCAGAAAGTCATCGGCTTTTTGGTGGGCCAGTGCATGAAGGCGAGCCGCGGCAAAGGCAACCCGAAGCTCTTCAACGAGTTGCTGAGAACGTCGCTCTCGTAAACGGGAACCCGGGAGCCCCGGCAGGGCGGGTGCTTGCTCAAAATTTCAAACAGTCCTGCGCAAGACGAAGGCCACATTAAGTGGCCTTCTTTGCGTGCGGAACTCATTTTGAGCAAGCACCCGCCCTGCCGGGGCTCCCGGGTTCTGCGACGACTCGGCCGTTCGGGTCAGGTGGGCTGAATGGAATAGAGTGAATGGGCGTGCCGTCGGCACGCCCATTGTTTTGAAGGGAACTCATTGAGAGGCAAGGCCCTGCGCCCGGCCCCTCGGTTCCGTGACGACTCGGCCGTTCGGGTCAGGCGGGGCTGAATGGAATTTGGTGAATGAGGGCGTCGTTGGCGCCTTCATTCTTTATATATGTTGGGAGCGCCAAGCGGTGGGGGTGGTGCCGGTGTGTTGCTTGAAGGCTTGGGCGAAGGCGGCCTGCTGAGGGTAGCCTAGACGCTCTGCCACCTGCGCTATCGTGAGCGCGCTATCGGCCAAAAGGTCCTGTGCTCGCTCCATACGGCGTCTGCGAATGTAGGCGCCCAGGGACTCGCTAGTTTGGGCCTTAAAGGTGGCGCATAGCTTGGAGCGGCTTGTGTAGAGCCTCTCGGCCACCTCGTTGATACCCACACGTTTGCCCTTGTCGAGCGCGCGCTCAATCATTGCCGTTGCTTCTTCGGCAATGGTTATGCTGACGCGTGTGTCTGCCGCCTGCCGCGCCTGCTTGTGGGCCGCGCGCGAACAGGCGAGCTCCGCGACCATGGTCTCTACGATGCCTTGCATATAGACGTGTCCGCCTACGGTACGGGCGCGTTCCTCGTTAATCCTGCGCAGCGTGTGGTAGATGGCGGACGTCGCTTCCTCGTGCCATGGCTCGGCAAACGCCTCAAAGACCCCTGCGAACTCGGTGGGATAGCGGTGCTCCAGTTCGTCAAAATATCCAGGCAAAAAGAGCACCGAGCGCGAGTGATAGAGCCGCCCTGCAAACAGCGGGCTTAGCTCCTCACCGCAGCTATCTTGGACAAAGCTGCAGATCGCGCTGTTCGGCCACGGTCCATGCAGCGGCTTGAGGTTCGCAGGCGTTATGCCGGCTTCGGGCATGCACATGAGCGTGGGCGCGCTGACCTCGCTCACGCACGCGTACGGTTCGGGCGTGTATTCGGCTAGCTGCATGTTGTGCGTCGGGGTAATGAAATGCTCCATGACGATGCAGGTGGGGGAAAGGGGCATGATCCATGCGCGTCCGTGTGCCCGATCGTTTGCCACCTCGCCGGTAAAGACGGCGCCCTTGCCGGAAAGCTGCAGACCAAACTGCTCAAACTGCGGTGCGTAGAGCTCGGTTATATCGGTTGCTGCCCGCCGCATTTTCAAAAGCGTCCCCTTCATTTGCGAAAACGTCCACGCCTGGCCCAATTGTGTGCCCTGGCTAACACGCCCATGATAAGTTTCTTACGGTTAACTCTCAAGCCGTTAGAAAGGAATCTCATGGCAAAGGGATCAAAAAAGGAAGGCGGCGGCATCGGCGAGCTACTTGCATATGCCGGTGACCGTAAATTCCTAACGTATTTGGGCATGGCCCTCTCGGCGTTCTCGCAGCTGTTGAGCTTTGGCCCGTACGTGTGCATCTGGCTTGTTGCGCGCGATCTGATCGCCGTGGCACCTAACTGGAGCGAAGCCTGCGGCATCGCGACGTATGGCTGGTGGGCCGTGGGGTTTGCGCTGGCAAGCATCGTGGTCTATTTCGTGGGGCTCATGTGCACGCACCTGTCTGCGTTTCGCTGCGCGTCCAATATTCGCAAGACTACGAGCGAGCACCTGCTTAAGCTGCCGCTTGGCTACTTTGACACACACGCCACCGGTGAGCTGCGCCGTATCGTAGACGGATGCGCCGCCTCCACCGAGACGCTGCTCGCGCACATGCTGCCCGATATCGCCGGTGCCACCGCCATGGTCGTGGGCCTGCTTGTGCTGCTATTTGCCCTCGATTGGCGTTTGGGCGCGGCATGCTTAATCTCGGTCGTCGTTTCGTTTTGCGCCATGGCCGCCATGATGAGCGGCAAGGGCGCCGAGTTTATGAAGGCTTACATGGGCGCGCTGGTCAAGATGAACAAGACCGGCACCGAATACGTACGCGGCATCCCCGTGGTCAAGGTATTCCAGCAGACGGTCTACTCCTTTAAGGCGTTCCACGATGCGATCGCCGAATACGCCGATATGGCGCAAAACTATGCGGGTACGTTTTGCCGGGGTCCGCAGGTGCTCAACCTTACTGCGCTCAACGGCCTTGTGGCATTTCTTTTGCCTGTGGCGCTGCTGCTGGCGCCGGGCGAGACGGACTTTGCACGCTTTATGACCAGCTTCACGTTTTACGCGATTTTTTCGGCCGTGGTGCCGACGGCCATGACCAAGCTCATGTTTGTGGGCGAGGCCTCTCAGATGAGTGCCGATTCGCTGGCTCGTATTCGAAGCGTCATGGGTTCCAAACAGCTCTCCGTGCCTGCCCAGCCCAAGCACTCCGCCGGTAGCGATGTGCGCTTTGAGGACGTGAGCTTTACGTACGAAGGTGACGAAGCACCTGCCGTTAGCCATGTGAGCTTTAACGTTTCCGCGGGTAGCACCCTCGCCCTGGTGGGTCCCTCGGGCGGCGGTAAGTCAACCTGCGCCAGCCTGATCCCGCGTTTTTGGGATGTTTCTTCGGGTCGAGTGCTCGTAGGCGGTGTGGACGTTCGCGACATGGACCCGCACGAGCTTATGGACCAGGTTGCCTTCGTGTTCCAGACCAACCAGCTGTTCCGGCAAACACTTGCCGATAACGTGCGTGCCTCCAAGCCCACGGCCACTGACGACGAAGTGCGTGCGGCCCTCTCCGCAGCTCAGTGCGACGACATTGTGGCCAAGCTCCCGCAGGGTATTAACACCATGCTCGGTGCTGGAGGGGCATATCTTTCGGGCGGCGAGGTGCAGCGCGTAGCACTCGCCCGCGCGATCCTTAAAGACGCGCCTATCGTGGTGCTCGATGAGGCCACGGCGTTTGCCGACCCCGAGAACGAGGCGCTCATCCAGCGTGCCTTTAGCAAGCTGGCGACGGGTCGCACAGTCATTATGATCGCGCACCGGCTTTCGACCGTGGTGGGGGCCGACAAGATCGTGGTGCTCAACCAAGGTAGCGTGCAGGAGACTGGCACCCATGCCAAGCTGCTGTCCCAAAACGGTCTATACGCCAAGATGTGGGCCGAATACGAACAGGCCGCGAGCTGGAAGATCACTGCTGCCGCGGATGCCGCCGTCACGAAGGGAGGCGAGGCCTAAATGTTCGCCTCATTCCAAAAGAAGTACTTCCTATCCGATAAAGGCGTCGCCGGCGTAAAACGCGGCATTTTCTGGACCGCGCTCACCAATCTCATTACCATGGCCGGCATGGGCTTATTGTTCCTGGTCATGGCCGGTTTTGTCGAACATCTCGCCACCGGTGCCGACCTGCCGGATGCCCTGCCGATTGTGGGCGGCCTCCTGGTCTTTTTCGTGTTGCTCTTTGCCTCTAACTGGCAGCAGTATTACTACACCTACTGCATCTTTTACGAGGAGTGCGGCAAGCAGCGTATGGAGATTGCCGAGCGCTTACGCAAGCTGCCGCTGTCGTTTTTTGGCCGTCGTGATCTGGCCGATTTAACCGAGACCATTATGGGCGACGTCCAGGCCATGGAGCACGCCTACAGCCACGTGCTGGGAGAGCTTTGGGGTGCCATCATCGCAAGCGCCATTGTGTTCGTGGCGTCGCTGTTCTTTTGCTGGCAGCTGGCGATCGCGGCGTTTTGGAGCGTGCCCGTGGCCTTTGCCGTGCTGTATCTGACACGCGGCCCCATGACCCCGGTGTTCGACCATGTGCGTGCCGAGAAGGTCAAGGTTACCGAGGCGATCCAGGAGACGCTCGACTGCGTGCGCGAGATCCGCGCCACCAACCAGGAGGCTCATTATCTTGAGGGGCTCAACGCCGTGATCGATGCCGAGGAGCGCGAGACCACCAAGGGCGAGCTCGCCAATGGGCTTTTGGTCAACTCCGCCTTTGCCATCCTGCGCCTGGGGATTGCCACCACGTTGGTCACGGGCGCTGCGATGGTCGCCTCCGGCCAGGTCGACTTTTTGATGATGTTTGCCTTCCTGCTCATGGTGAGCCGCATCTATGCGCCCTTTGATCAGGCGCTGATGCTGATGTCCGAGCTGTTTGCCGCCGAGTCGTCGGCCAAGCGCATGCGTTCCATCATGGAAGAGCCCGTGGCGCGGGGCAGCGAGCAGTTTGAGCCCGTGGGCCACGATGTGGTGTTCGATCATGTGGCATTTGGCTATGGTGCGGGCGAGGACGGCCGCGCCGGCGAGAAAGTTCTTACCGATGTGAGCTTTACCGCCAAGGAAGGCGAGGTCACGGCACTGGTCGGTCCTTCGGGCTCCGGTAAGTCCACGGTGAGCCGCCTGGCCGCGCGCTTTTGGGACGCCACCGAAGGCACGGTCACCGTGGGCGGCGTGGATGTTGCGAGCGTGGATCCCGAGGTGTTGCTGCGCGACTACGCCATTGTGTTCCAAGACGTGCTGCTCTTTGACGACACGGTGATGGGAAACATCCGTATTGGTCGTCGCGATGCCACCGATGAGGAAGTGCTTGCTGCCGCGCGTGCCGCCAACTGCGACGAGTTTGTGAGCCGCATGCCGCAGGGCTATGACACCATGATCGGCGAGAACGGCTCCAAGCTGTCCGGCGGTGAGCGCCAGCGCATCTCTATCGCCCGCGCGCTGCTCAAAGACGCGCCGATCGTGTTGCTGGACGAGGCGACGGCGAGTTTAGATGTGGAGAACGAGACCGTGGTGCAGCAGGCGCTCTCCCGCCTGCTCGCAGGCAAGACGGTTATCGTTATTGCCCACCGTATGCGTACGGTGGAAAATGCCGACAAAATCGTTGTACTCAAGGATGGTGTGGTTGCCGAGCAGGGCACTCCGGCGCAGCTCAAGGCGGCAGGTGGAGAATTCGCCCGCATGGTGGCGCTGCAAAAGGAAGCAGCTACCTGGCAGTTGTAAGAAGGGGCAAAGGGACAGTCCCTTTCTCACATTGACAATCGGTTACTCCGCATCGTTAATTTTCAAAAGGTTAGCCATGGCTGACCTAGATAGTTAGATAAAATTGAGATATTTCAAAAGCGTGCTCGAGCAAACTTGTTTACTCGGGTGCTGAGGCACCATGCCGCGTCCAATGCGGCAAAAGGGAGAAGCAACATGAAGAAGTCGACGTTCAATACCCTGCTTGTCGGTGGCGGTTTTCTGCTTGGCACGGCCGGCATCAAGCTGCTTACCAGCGCTCCGGTCAAGAATGCCTGCGTGCAGGGTATTGCGTGCGGTATGCGCATCAAGAACGGCTACCAGGACATGGTCGAGCAGGCCAAGGCTAATGTCGACGACATGGTTGCCGAGGCGGCTTACATCACCCAGAGCGAGGCTGCTGCTGACGAGGCAGCCGAGTAACGCTTCCAGGCACAAACTATGAGATTCTCGATTATCAGCGAGATCCCCGGCAGGACCCGTCTTCAATTGGCGGGTCCTGTGCCAGAGAGCGATCTCGATGCACTTCTTAAGCTCAGCGGCGATATCGACGGCGTGCACAAGGTGTGCGTCTACGGCCGTATTGGCCAGATGGCGCTCGAATACGACGAGCCACGTCGCGATGCCGTGCTGGCCGCCGTCGGTGCGCTCGACGCTCAGGCCATTGCCGACGCAAAGACGGGTTACGTGATGCAGCTTGAGCCGCGCAAGCACAAGCTCGTTATGGATCTTGCCACGCTTGTCGGCGCCCACTATGCGCGCCGATGGTTTTTGCCCACGCCTCTGCGTGCGGTGTTTGTCGTGGCCGGTTACATGGCATTTTTGCGCGCTGCCCTTCATGAGCTGGCGCAGCCGCGCCTGACCGTTCCCGTGCTCGACGCTTCGGCCATCGGTATCTCGTTTGTCAAACGTGATGTCGATACCGCGGGCCAGACGATGTTCCTGCTCAATGTGGGCGAATTGCTCGAGGACTACACACGCGCCATGAGCGAAAACGAGCTCATCAACTCGCTGCTCGACGTGCCTGATAAGGCACAAAAAGTGGTCGGCGACACCGAGGTGAGCGTTGCCGCCACCGAGCTTGAGCCCGGCGATCTGGTCGCCGTGCGCACTGGCATGTCCATTTGCATCGACGGTGTTGTCGAGCAGGGGAGCGCTATGGTCAACCAGGCGACCCTGACCGGCGAGCCGCTGGCCGTTGAGCGCAGCGTGGGCGACGACGTGTTCGCCGGTACCGTCGTGGAAGACGGCAGCATCTTGGTGCGCGTGCGCGCCAACACGGCGCAGACCAAACTGCGCTCGATCGTCTCGCTCGTGCAGACGGCCGACTCGCTCAAATCCGAGGGCCAGTCGCATATGGAGGACCTCGCCAACAAGATCGTCCCGTGGAACTTCCTGCTCGCGGGCCTGGTTGCGCTCACCACGCGCAGCCTTATCAAGACCTCGGCGGCGCTGATGGTCGACTACTCGTGCGCACTCAAGCTCACGGGTTCCGTCGCCGTCATGACCGCTATGAGCGATGCTGCCAAGATGGGCGTCATGGTCAAGGGCGCAAAGTACTTTGAGTCGTTTGCCAAGGCCGACACCATTGTGTTTGATAAGACTGGCACGCTCACCGAGGCGCAGCCGCGCCTGGCTTGCGTGCTGACGACCGACGGCTGGAGCGAGGACGAGGTCCTGCGCCTTTCTGCCTGCCTGGAGGAGCATTTCCCGCATCCGGTGGCGCGTGCCGTGGTCAACGCCGCCCGCGAGCGCGGGCTCGAGCACCGCGAGCGCCATGCTGCGGTCGAGTACATCGTGGCGCATGGTATTGCTTCGTCCATCGAAGGGCGTCGCGCGATTATCGGCTCGGCACACTTTGTGTTTGAGGACGAGAGCGCGCAGCTCGATTCTGACATTAAGGAGCGCATTGAGTCCCAGATGCAGGGCCTGTCGCCGCTGTATCTGGCGGTCGATGGAAAGGTCGTCGGCGTGCTCGGCATCGAGGATCCGCTCAAGGCCGGGGTCCGTGAGGCCATCGCCGACCTGCACGCGTTGGGCGTTAAGCATGTCGTTATGCTCACGGGCGACTCGGAGCGCACGGCCGAGCGCATTGCTCGCGAGGCGGGGGTCGACGAGTTTAAGGCCGAGCTGCTGCCCGAGGACAAGTACGCGTATGTGGAGCGCATTAAGGGCGAGGGGCGCCACGTTGCCATGGTGGGCGACGGTGTCAACGATTCGCCGGCGCTCGGTTTGGCCGACGTGGGCTTGGCGATGGGTGGCGGAAGCGACATCGCCAAGGAGGTTGCCGACATCATCCTGACCGATACGGATCTTGCCGCGATCGTGCGCCTGCGCCGCATGAGCCAGGGCCTCGTTGATCGTCTGACGAGCTCCTATTCTAAGGTGATGCTCACCAACTCAGCGCTCCTGGCGCTGGGCATTACCGGCGCGATTACCCCGCAGGCGTCGTCGCTGCTGCACAACGGCTCGACGATTGCCTACAGTCTGAGCAACGCGAAGGCTTACCTGCGTTAGCAGACGTGTTCGCCCACGTTATCTGGCCTGCGCCCAGACGGCATCGGTGTCGTCCGAGCGCAGGCCTTTTGCGTTTGACCATGTGCTAGCTTCTCTATATAGTGTTGCTAGCAGGGCTAGCAATTGAAGGGAGCGGGATCGACGTGGGTGCTGTTAGCGGCATGGCGCAGGTGAACGTTCGCGTAGATCGCCAGGTCAAAAACCGTGCCGAGGAGGTGCTGCGGCTTTCGGGCGGGTCACTGCCCGAGCTCATCAAAAAGGTGGTAGCTAAGGTCGCGCAGGGTGGCGGGCAGTGCGAGGAAGTGCTTGCGGCCGTCGACGACCGGCAGCAGACCGTCGCGCCCGATACTCCGTTCGCCGCATCATGGGCGGCGGCGGATCAGCTTTACGCGGACCTGGACATCGCTACGTCGCCCGTATCCGACGATCGCGATTGGGACACAATCTATTCCGAGGCTATGGACGATCGCTATCGCCAAAAGGGGATGATCCTGTGAGCGGAGCCCCTCTTAAGATCATGGTGGATGCCAACGTTTGGGTCGATTCGTTTTGCGCCGACCATGCCGAGTCGCTCGCTGCTCGTGCCTTTATTGGGCAGGCGGCGGAGGCAGGGGCATTGATGTTCTTTCCGGTGCATATCGCCAAGGACGTGCTGTACGTTGTCCAACACGAGCTGAAGCGTAGCGTTCTTGCCAGTGGGGGAGCGCTCGACGAGGCTTCTGCCCGCGCGATTGGCGATGCGGCGCTGGCGTTTGTTCGGAACATGACCGAAAACGCCACGGCCGTGGGTGCAGATGCGTCGGACCTTTGGCTGGCTGACAAATACTTAGCGCTCCATCGCGATTACGAGGACAACTTGGTACTCGCCGCATGCAAACGCGCGCAGGTCGATTACTTGGTGACCAACGATCGCAAGCTGCTCGAACATGCCGATCTTGCAGCAAAGACCCCGCGCCAAATGATGCCGATTCTTGCTTTGGCCAAACGCGGCGGCACGGCTATCGGTTGACGCGAGCTGTTCGCGGGCCCCTTGGACGACGATGCGCCAAGGGGCCCGCGTCTGCTATTTACAAAAGCTCGGCCTTAATGGCGGGACTTTCTGCGAGCTGCTCGGCTGCCTTTTCGTCGGAGCTGTCGAGTGCTGCCAGGCTGCGGTAGACCCACTCGTTGACCTGGGTGTTCTTGACGCCTGCGGTCTGCATAAGGGCGCCTACCTCGCGGATTGCTGCGAGCAGATCGGCTTTGGGACCCGCGAGCTCGACATCGATGCCGTGGTAGGCGGCCACGCCGCGGTTCTCACTCACGTGATCGATAAAGCCCTCGACGGTCTCAAGCTGCTGGGCGAGAGCTGCATCATCGTCAGCGTCCAGCGCGACGAGTGCGTTCGATACCGTGAGGGCAGGATGTCCGCAGGGGACAAAGCCTTCGATGACATCCATGGCTTCGGTAATGGTTGAGCCCAGGCCTGCGAGGGCATTGACGAGTTGCTGCTTGGTATCCATAACGGTCCTTTCGACGGGTCAATTTTGCTTGGCGAAAATATACGTGACGCGATCGGTAACAAAAGTGCGAAGTGCGGCGCACATTGGGGTCTTCACAGCTCGTGCATAGAACAGCTGTCCGCTTTCAGAACGTGGTAAGATAACACTCCACAAGCGGGGCTCGCCCCGTATGTTCCTTGAAAAGTCGACGGTTATCGGGTGTTTGCAGGCCCGATACCATCCAGACTTTCCCAACATTCGGGGGCGACTGGTTTCGACACGATAGCTCTGAGAGAGGAAGCAAGCCGAGGTCTCCTCGCCTCGTTAAACAGGGGTACCGTCAAATTGAATTGACAACAACTCTTCTTTTGAGCCTATGGCTCTCGCTGCTTAATTAATAGCGGCGCGTCAACCCGGTGATTTCCCCGACACCGGCGCGACGTCATTTTAGGGGAATGCTCCTGCGCACGTAATCGGTATGGCGCGGGCTAAGACCGAACCGATTAGGACGCCGCGAGCGTGTCGCTGCGCGCAAAGCGTCCGAGACTAAACCAGCGACTGAGCTTGGAGATGCCAATCAGGGGGCTTTCGTGGACCGGAGTTCGATTCTCCGCGCCTCCACCAATAGTTACAGGCAGGTAGAGAAGTGTCTCTACCTGCCTTTTTATTACTTGCAGATACCGCGGAGAATCGAACTCTGTGCAGGGCGCGAGCGTTAAGCAAACGCGAAGCGTTTGTAGCGAGCGGGCGAGGACGCCAGCAGGCGGCCGAAGCCGGTGCGGATTTGCGAAGCAAATACGCGGATTCTCCGCGCAAAGCTTCAACCCTATGCAGATGCGATGCCGATCGGACTGCAGCCTGCCATGCCCCGCATCAACGTCGCCCCAGGCGGAAAATCCATCCCAGAATTCCGGTTCAGACTGGGATGCGGTTTCCGGATGACGTTTCAAGCGGAAACTGCATCCCGGAATCCTCATTCGGAATGGGATGCAATTTCCAAATGAATGGCTAGCGGAAAGTTCATCCCGGAATCCGCGCTCAGAACGGGACACGCTTTCCTAACGGCGGTCCAAGCGGAAAGCGCATCCCGGAATCCCGCCTCAAACTGGGACGCACTTTCCGCTTCACCTGCCGCCTCAAAAAACCTGCGCGCCCTCCATCCCAAAACTGGGTAGAAGAAAGCCAAAACGCAATCGCAGGAGGTCAATATGACTGCAGAAGATAAGGCAAAGAACGTCGGCAAGGTCGCGCTCGTCTTGGAGGGTGGCAGTTTTCGTGGGCAGTTTACCGCCGGCGTGCTCGACGTTCTCATGGAGGCCGGTGTCGAAATTCCGGCGGTATATGGCGTATCGGCCGGTGCGCTCAACGGCGTCAACTACAAGTCACACCAGATCGGTCGCGTCAATCGCATCAACCTGACCTTCTGCAATGACAACCGCTACATGGGTGCCGCATCCTTCGCATCCACGGGCTCCATCGTGGGTTACGACTTTATCTTCAACGATATCCAGGACCGCCTGGATCCCTTTGACAACGAGGCGTTCGACGCGAGCCCCATCGAGATGTACGCCGTCGCGACGGACATGCTGTTTGGAACCGCTGCATACCTGCCGGTCAAAAGCGCCGTGCTCGACCTCGATGCCGTGCGCGCCTCGACGTCGCTGCCGCTGGTGACGCCGCCGGTCGAGATCGATGGGCACAAATACGTCGACGGCGGCGTAGCCGATTCGGTCCCCATCGAGCACGTGCTGGAGGAGGCCGGCTTCGACCGTGCAGTCGTCATTGTCACGCAGGATCGCTCGTACGAGAAAAAGCCCTACGAGTTTATGCCCGCCGCACGCGCTCGCTATGCCGACTACCCCTACCTGCTTGAGGCTATCGAGACGCGCCACGACCGCTATAACATCCAGCGCATGCATCTGTGGAAGTATGAGCGCGAGGGCCGCGCGCTGGTCGTTGCTCCACAAAAGCCGGTCGAGGTCGGTCACGTTGAGCATGATCCGGCAAAGCTCCTCGACCTGTATATTCAGGGCCGCCAGGAGGCAAAGCGCCTACTGAGTGATATCGAGGCATTTGTCGAGCGCTAGTGTCGCGACGTCATGACCCATGGATGACATGTGCAGAAACTCTGGTCGGAGCCAAAATACCTGTTGACTCGGGCGGCGAGCGGGGTAATATGGACGGGTTACTTGCAGAGCCCCGTGAATCTCTGTAACAACACGTACTGTACATGGAGGAGTCTAAGTGATTTCGAAATCGACTCACTACGCCAAGCAGGGCGAGGTCCAGCGCAACTGGGTTCTCGTCGACGCCGATGGTGCTGTCCTGGGCCGTCTTGCCACCCAGATCGCAATGATCCTGCGCGGTAAGAACAAGCCCCAGTTCACGCCCAACAGCGACTGCGGCGACTTCGTTGTCGTCATCAACGCCGATAAGGTCCAGCTTACCGGCAACAAGGCCGACACGAAGACCTATTATCGCCACAGCGGCTACAACGGCGGCCTCAAGGCTGAGAGCTTCCGCCAGGCTATGGAGAAGCACCCGGAGAAGGTCATCGAGCGCGCCGTTCGCGGCATGCTGCCCAAGACCACCCTCGGCCGTGCCCAGATGACCAAGCTTAAGGTCTACGCTGGTGCCGAGCATCCGCACGCTGCCCAGAACCCCACGAAGATTGAGCTGGAGGCTTAAAGATGGCTGAGAACACCGTTGTCTACCAGGGTACCGGCCGTCGTAAGAACGCCGTCGCCCGCGTCCGTCTCGTCCCCGGCACCGGCAAGGTGACCATCAACAAGCGTGACGCCGAGCAGTATTTCGGCCGTCATCAGCTCGTTGAGAACGCCCTTGCTCCCTTCAAGGTGACCGACACCGCCGGTCAGTTCGACGTTATCGCTCTGTGCGATGGCGGCGGCATCTCCGGTCAGTCCGGCGCTCTGCGCCTGGGCATCGCTCGTGCTCTTCTGAACGCTGGCGATTACCGTGCTGACCTCAAGAAGGCCGGTTTCCTTACGCGCGATGCTCGCGTGGTCGAGCGCAAGAAGTACGGCCTCAAGAAGGCCCGCCGCGCTCCCCAGTTCTCCAAGCGCTAAGGTTTTATCTCCTTACGAGATACAATGTACAAGCGGGGCCTACCGACTGCTCGGTGGGTCCCGCTTTTCTTTTCGACTAGGGTGGGCGGCTTCGTTTTGCCCACTTGGGAAGGAGCGATCCTATGCCCCAGAACATCTTCGGTACCGATGGCGTCCGTGGCGTCGCCAACGCCGACCTCTCGTGCGACCTCGCGTTTCGCCTGGGCCGCGCGGCGACCAAGTTCCTTGGCCCGGACATCTGCATCGGCCGCGACACGCGTCTTTCGGGTACCATGCTCGAGAGTGCTCTGACCGCTGGCATTATGGCAGAGGGCGGCCGTCCGCATTGCTGCGGCGTTATCCCTACGCCGGCCGTGGCGCTGCTCACCGTCCAAAACGAGCTCGACGGCGGCATCGTCATCTCCGCTTCGCACAATCCGCCGGAGTTCAACGGCATCAAGTTCTTTAGCCGCAAGGGCATGAAGCTTCCCGATGCTGTCGAGGAAGAGATCAGCGCCTGGGTCATGTCCGAGGAGGCCATGGCTGCCGACACGCTGCCGACCGGCGCCGGTGTGGGTCATATCATCAAGATGAAAGACGCCCGCAAGGCCTATGTCGATCATGCCATCAGCACGCTCGACGGCCTTAAACTCGATGGCCTGGTTGTTGCCGTCGACTGCGGCCACGGTGCTTCCTGCCAGACCACGCCCGCCGCGCTGCAGCGCCTGGGCGCCACGGTCCATGCCATCAACACCGATTACTGCGGCACCGACATTAACGTTGAGTGCGGCTCTACGCACCTTGAGCCCCTGCGCGAGCTCGTGCTGCGAACCCACGCCGACATCGGCCTGGCCCACGACGGCGACGCCGATCGCGTGCTGTTCGTGGACAGCGAGGGCAACGAGATCGATGGCGACTACATTCTTGCCATCTGCGGTTCCGACCTGGCCGCTCGCGGCAAGCTCGCCAATTCCGAGATCGTCTCGACCGTTATGTGCAACCTGGGCTTCTCCATCGCAATGAAGGAGCAGGGCTTCGAGATGGTCCAGACCGCCGTGGGCGACCGCTATGTTCTTGAGCGTATGCTCGCGGATGGCGCCGTCATCGGCGGCGAGCAGTCCGGCCACATCATCTTCCTGGAGCACAACACCACCGGTGACGGTCTGGTGACGGCTCTGCAGCTGCTGGCCGTGCTCAAGCGCACCGGTCGTACCCTCACCGATCTTGCCGGCATCATGAAGAAGTACCCGCAGGTACTCGTCAACGTGCATTCCGACAACAAGGCTGGTCTGGACGATTGCCAGCCCATCTGGGATGCTGTCGCTGCTGCCGAGAAGGAACTTGACGGCCGCGGTCGCATTCTGGTGCGTCCGAGCGGTACCGAGCCGCTGGTCCGCGTTATGGCCGAGGCCGAGACGCACGAGCTGACCCAGCGCGTTGTTGACGACATCGTCGAGGTTGTCAAGCGCGAACTTCCCTAATGGTCAAAAACGAGTGCCAAGTGGTAAACTGTTAAGGCTATTTTGGTCGATTGGTATGTCCGAGGGGGAGCATGTTCACTAAAGTCCTAAGGTCTTTTGGTATGCGTGGTCGAGTCCTTACGCTGGATGCTCCCATCTCGGGCGACGTCATTCCGCTTTCCGAGGTAAACGACCAGACATTTGCCACCGGCCTTTTGGGCCAGGGCGTGGCGATTCAGCCTACCGGCACGCGTGTGATTGCACCGGCTGATGCCAAGGTCGAGGCCATTTTTCCCACGGGACACGCTGTTGCGCTTAACACGGTCGATGGCTTGGACGTGCTCATCCACGTTGGTTTGGACACTGTTCAGCTTGAGGGCAAGCACTTTACCGTACATGCGCAAGTGGGCGACATCGTCCATAAGGGCGATGTGCTCATTGAGTTCGATCGCGAGGCAATTGCTGCCGAGGGCTACGATGTGACGGTTCCCATCTTGGTGTGCAACTCTGTTGAGTTTTCGAGCATCAAGGGTTCCGTTGGCGTGCATGTCGAAGAGATGGACCAGCTCATCGTTGCTCGCGAGCGCTAACAAGTGCACGTGGCCATTAGCCTACAATTCAAACACGTTTACGGAGGGCGCCCTTGAAAGAGGACGCCCTCCGTGGCAAGATGGGATTTGTCCGAAGCTAAAAGGCTTCGGGTCACCGTGGACGGGCAGGGGCCTCGACGCGGCTAGACACGAGACACATACATTACGCGACCTCGCCCTGGTGGCCGCACACGTTGGTTGCGGCCGACGCGGGCCGCGGGCAAGTGCTTGTAAGGGGAGCCTTGCCTCTCTTGTACGAGAAAGGACGCGTAATGAAGATTATTAAAGCTAAAGACTACGAGGATATGAGCCGCAAGGCAGCCAATATCATCTCGGCGCAGGTTATTCTCAAGCCCGACTGCGTGCTGGGCCTTGCCACCGGCTCCACCCCGATCGGTGCCTACAAGCAGCTCGCTGCTTGGTACGAGAAGGGCGACGTCGACTTTGCCGAGGTCAGCACCTACAACCTGGACGAGTATCGCGGCCTTTCGCACGACGATCCCCAGAGCTATCACTACTTTATGCGTGAGAACTTCTTCGATCACATCAACATCGACCTGAACAACACGCATGTGCCCGACGGTTCCAACCCCGACGCCGCCGCTGCCTGCTCTGAGTACGACAAGATCGTCGCCGCCGCCGGTTACCCGGATCTGCAGCTGCTCGGCATTGGCAACAACGGCCACATCGGCTTCAACGAGCCCGATGACCACTTCTCCAAGGGCACGCACTGCGTCGACCTCACCGAGAGCACCATTCAGGCCAACAGCCGCCTGTTTGACAGCATCGACGACGTTCCCCGTCAGGCCTACACCATGGGCACCCAGACCATCATGTATGCCCGCATGATCCTGGTCGTCGCCAACGGCGAGGCCAAGGCTCAGGCCGTGCATGACATGTGCTATGGCCCGGTTACGCCCGCGTGCCCGGCTTCGATCCTGCAGCTGCACACCAACTGCGTTGTCGTTGCCGACGAGGCCGCCCTTTCGCTCTGCGAGTAGCGCGAATCCTGCACCTCGACATAGCCTTGCCTAAGGCCTCCGCTTTGCGGGGGCCTTTTTGCTATCCCTTTCCACCCGCTTGACCAAAATCTTGCCGCAAGCTTGGCGAATGCCGGATGTCAAACAGCTTGATTCATTCCATACCAGATTCTATGCAAAAATGCCACTAAAAGGTCGTAGACGGTAGCGGGTGCTAGGCGAGTTGAATGACATAGCTGAACCTTGTTCATTTGCGTTACACTGCCGCTTAGATGGGACAAGCTGACAAGCTCATTTACCTGCTTAAAGACCGATTAGTCGGGGGATTAATAACAATCGGCCCTCGCTGTACAAAAACTTGCCGCTTGCGTACCAAAAGACAACCTAGAACACAAGGTCGCTCTATTCATAGCGCGGCTTGTATGGTCTTGCGGTTACAGTGTCCATACGGTCGAGTTGAGGAGCGGGCATGGTAAACGATTTGGGCAGTATGGACGACCTCGAGCTGATGCCGCTGGGCGGTGGCTATATGGTGCGACGCGAACGCTTGATGAATGAGCTTATCGCCAAGGGCCGAAAGGCCGGCATCGTGGTTCTTTATGCGCCCGACGGGTTTGGGAAGACCTCGGTGCTGCTGCAGTACACCCATGAGGTTAAATGCGACCCGACGCGAGGCCCCGTGCGGATTATCGAGGCCGATCGCGCCACTGGGCGCGAGGTGTTTATGCAGCTCGAGGTGGTCACCGAAGAACTCAAAGACAAACCGCACTCCCTTATCGCGATTGATAATGTGCCAAACCTCGATCAGCACGATACCGAAGACCTCATCGACAGGATTCGCGGCTTGCGCGCTATGGGGATAGGGGTCTTTATCTCCTGCCGTCCTTCAAATCGTCAGCTGATTCATGGGCTGGGCGATTCGGTTAAGATCAATGCGCAGATGCTCAAGGTGCATGCCTATGAGTATTCGGCGTGGGCATCGGCGTTTTCGATCAGTACATCGCTCGACTTTTATCAGCTCACGCAGGGCGTGCCCGAGCTCGTTTCGGCATTGCAGACGGGTCTGTATGGCCAAGGCGACGTAGCCGGTCTGCTCGAAAACGAGATTGTCAACGTATATGGCGCGGCACTTGTCGATCTGGCTTCGCTCGACAATAATGCGCTGTTTTGCGTGGCATGTCTCATGGCTTTGATGGGCGAGGGCAATATCGCAGAACTCGAGGCTTGCGGGGTGAGGCTGTCGATGGTCGACCAGTCCTACTTTGTACGCGACTACCCGATCTTTGGCTTGGATCCCGCCGAGCGGAGTTTTACGTGTCTGGGCACGGAGGATAACGGACGCTTGCGTTTGCGTAAGTTGGTGGCCGAGGTTCGCCCCGAACTTGTTCCGAGGGCGGCCCGGATTTTGCTTAAGGCGGGCCGATGCGATGCGGCGATGGACCTGGCGGACGCCTTTTTGGACCGTGAAGCGGTCCTTGAACTTGCTGGGCAGTATGGGGTCGATCTGGCTCTGACGGGGCACGGGGCCGATATCTGCCGAGCAGCGCTGGGCACGATCGATGCCGACGATCCGGCTCCAGAGCCAACGCCTGCCGAGGCGCTCGGCGTATATCTGGCAGCGGTCAGCGTGTCCAATACAAAGCTCGCTCGCTATATGGCATCGGTCATCGAGCGCGGGGGCGAACGGGCGGCCTGCGAAATAGACCCTGTTTCATGGAGGGTGGCCCAGACACTGACGGCTGTTTGCTATGGGGACAACGGGCTTGGGCTCCCTATGAACCTGGCCGTGCCAGAAATAGAGACGTCCCACACCGCGCTCGACATGCTGTCCGCGCATATCGAGGTCAAGCGCTGTCTGACCGAGCGGGGAGATGACGGCGGCGTTCTACAGCAGCTCAAAACGTGCAAGGCCTATGACTGCGAGCTCGACATCGCGGGGATTGTTATACGGGCCGATAGCATGCTGGCGGAGCTCTTTGACGGGTCGTTTGCGGGAACCGACGAGCGTGACGATGAGATGACGGTGGTGCGGGAGGTGCTCGACGTACGTGGGCTTAAGGCGATGGCTATCTGGGTGCGCATGGTGTTGGCGGCACGGCGGCTCCTTTCCGGCTTGCCGGTAACCGACGACGCGGCGTTCAACGAGCTCGATCGTTTTGCCGTGCGCATGCGCGACAACCAGATTCAGCTGTTTGGCCTGTTGCTAGAAGGCTGGCAGTCGCTGGCAGAGGGACGGCCGGTTAATGCAAAGTTCCGTGCGGTCCAAGTGCTCAAACTTGCCGAGGAGTCGATTGCGTACATGCGCGATAACGCATTGCTGCTGGAGCGCGCGGCGTATCTGCGTAACACCTCGATGGTTTCGGTGCGCGAGGAAGCGGAGTTACTCGATATAAGCCAGACGCAGGTTGGTGGAGCGGAGGCCTGGATGGTGGCGCTGCATTTGGCCTGTGCGGGCCGAGACAGCGACCTTGCGGCCTGGATGTCCATGAATCGTGCGGGGATTCTGGAGCCATCGTATCGGCTCTTTGCGCGCCTTGCCATGCATTGTCTGGGCGAGCCGGCGACCAGGATTCGCAAGAAGCTTCCCGTGCGCGAGCTGTCGCGGTACTCGCTGCGCGACGATTTGGAAGGGGAGGGCGAGCGCCTGTTCCAGGCCGGCGAGGTTGAAGCCGTTGATACCATTGACCATATCGAGATTCGCATGTTTGGTGCGTTTCGCGCCGAGCGCGACGGGTTTCCCATCACGGACAAAATGTGGCGCCGCAAGAAGGCGGCGACACTTGCCGAGCGGCTTGCGCTGGGCATGGATGCACTCGTCGATCGTGAGACGTTGGCCATGGAGCTGTGGCCCCATGCCGAGTTCAATAGCGCCCGCAACAACCTGTACTCGACGATATCGCGCTTGCGGTCGGCTTTGGGACCGACGCCGGATGGCAAGTCGTGCGTGCTCATCCAAAATGAATGCATCGGACTCAACGGCGACTACGTCAAGACCGATGTACGGCTGTTTGACCAGATAAGCCGCGAGGTTTTGGGAAATCGCACGGGTGCGCGCGGGCCCCATTTAGTTGAGCTGTGCCTTAAGATTGAGCAGCTTTATGCCGGACCGCTGTATGTTCCCAATGGCTGTAATCCCACCTACTTTTTGCGTATGCGACGCATTATGCAGTCAAAGTACATCGATTGCATGATTAAGGGAGCAAATGCCGCTCTAGAAGAAAACGATCTGCAGTCGGCGATTTGGCTGGCGGAGTCGGGTCTTCGACAGGAAACGGCGCGTGAGGATATGGTGCGCTGCGCCATGCGTGTCTACAGTGCGGCGGGGCGGAGGCGCGATATCGTCGAGCTATACAGTGGGCATATGCACCATCTGAGGGAGCAGGTCAATGGCGTGCCCGAGCCCGAGACGCGGCGTCTATACGAGCGCTTGGTGGAGGGGCGGCTCAATCGCGTGCTGGTCGAGCGATAAAAAACGGGCGCCCGAAGTACTTGGGCACCCGTAAGCTTGCTATGTGTTGGCTCGCCGGATCATTGGCTCTTAGACGAGCTTGATCTTCTCGATGTCCTTGCGCGAGGACTCGCGATACAGCGAGAACTTGCGGCCGATGACCTGGACGACCTCGGCGTGGCAGCGCTCAGCGAGCTCTTCGGCGGCCTCGCGGGCGGAAAGACTGGAGCCATCGAGCACGGAGCACTTAACGAGCTCGTGCTTCTCCAGGTAGGCGACCGTCTGCTCGACGGTGCCCTCGTTGACATCGGACTTGCCGATGATGATGGCGGGGTTGAGGTGATGGGCCATGCTGCGAAGCTGCTTGACCTGGGCTCCTGTCAGTGCCATGGGTTCTCGCTTTCTATGTATGGGGCGCCCCACAATGGGGCCTTAATCTACGTGAGCTGTCCCACGATAGCGCAGGAACGGCGCGGTGTGGAGCGCGTTTGCCCAGTTCGCAAAGAATGCGGATGCCGATCGGGAAGACGATGCAAGCTTTAGATGGGCTACGGGCGGGGTACGGAGACCGGCTCCCAGGCGATAAACGCCCATCGGACTTTGCGGATGTGGTCGAGCATGTAGCGTCCCTGCGGTACGCCCTTGGATCCCGGCTCACCGGCATGCGGGTTCTCGATCATGTGGTGGGCGATATAGTTGCGCAGGCGGTCGATCTTGTCCTCGTTGCCGTGCTCGAGCATGCGAGAAAAGTCCGCCACGCCCGCCTCAAGACTATCGAAGGTGTCGCGGCGGGGCGATTCAAAATACGTGACCTGCGGCAACGCACCCATCTGAATAAGGATGTTAAAGGCATATACAAATCCGTTGCTGCGGGTAACCGAGGCGCCGATGGCGTTCATCAGGTGCAGGTCATAGCGCGGGCTGGAGTTGGCGACCATCGTGACAGCACAACGCCGACGAGCCGTTCGATCAAGCTTGGTAAGCGCACCTTTTAGATTGGTCGTGGTGACAGAGCGACTGGCAAAGGCAACATCAACAGCCTTGGCAACCGGCCCAACCAGATCCCAATCATCATCCCAAGCAAGCTCAAGCGGTGTAATGCAATCCTCGAGCCCATAGTACTCAATGCCAGCATCAAGCGTGCCCAACATAGCAGGGGAAAAGTCAGCAGCAATCACAGGATGCCCAGCCTGAGCAAGCGGAATAGCAATCGACCCAGCCCCACACCCCATATCGAGCACCGATTCACCAGGCTTTAACGCCAACAGCTTCATAAAGTCCCGGGCATACGGAGCAGTCTCAAGTGGCCGAAAATGCCGAGCCCGCTTATCCCACTCAAAAGAATCATCAGCCCGATGCCGAGCGGCCTGCATCTGCATCCACTCCTGGTTCCAATCTGTGGAAAGCAGCTCAGAACGATTCTCCCCATCAACCACGGGCCAACCTCCTAGCAACAAAAAAGCGGCCCCTCCCAAAAGAAGAGCCGCAACAAGCATATATCAGAAAAAGAACCGTTCCAACGCCAAACCGCCGCACCAGCCAAGTGGTGCAGGAGCGAAGCGACTGCAACCGGGATAGAACCCAACTGAGGTCCCGTTGTGCGGGAGCCCCGCCGCCGGGCGGCAGACATATAAGGTCGATCGCGAGTTCCGCACGCAAAGGAGGCCACTTAATGTGGCCTCCGTCTTGCGCAGGACTGTCCGAGCAGGCGACCTTATATGTCTGCCGCCCGGCGGCGGGGCTCCTCGCCCGAACCCCTCAGCTAGTTCTTCAGCGAGTTCAGCGGCGCCGGGAAGCGTCCACCGCGGTGGGCAAGCACGGTGCCGGCGTTGGGGTTCACCGGCATGATGGGCGCACGGCCGAACAGGCCGCCGTACTCGACGCAGTCGCCCACGCCCTTGCCGATAGCAGGAATCACGCGGACGGCCGTGGTCTTGTTGTTGATGACGCCGATGGCCATCTCGTCGGCGATGATGCCGGCGATGGTCTCGACCGGGGTGTCGCCGGGGATGGCGATCATGTCCAGGCCGACGGAGCACACGCAGGTCATGGCCTCGAGCTTCTCGAGCGAAAGCGCGCCGGCCTCGACGGCGGCGATCATGCCGGCGTCCTCGGACACGGGGATAAAGGCACCCGAGAGACCGCCCACGCTGGAGCTGGCCATGACGCCGCCCTTCTTGACGGCATCGTTCAGCATGGCGAGTGCACAGGTCGTGCCCGGGCCACCGCAGGTGCCCACGCCGATGATCTCGAGGATACGCGCGACGGAGTCGCCGATGGCGGGCGTGGGAGCCAGCGACAGGTCGACAATGCCCTTCTCGACACCCAGGCGACGGGCGGCCTCGCGGCTCATGAGCTCGCCGGCACGGGTGATCTTAAAGGCGGTCTGCTTAATCTTCTCGGCGACTTCCATCATCGATGCGGAATCGGGCAGCGTCTCCAGGGCTGCGGCCATAACGCCGGGGCCCGAGACGCCTACGTTGATGACGGCGTCGGCCTCGCCACCGCCGTGGACGGCGCCCGCCATAAACGGGGAGTCCTCGACCATGTTGGCAAAGCAGACAAACTTGGAAGCGCCGACGGAATCCTCGTCTGCCGTAAGCTTGGCGGCATCGATGATGGTCTGAGCCGCCATGAGCACGGCGTCCATGTTGATGCCGGCACGCAGGCTGGCGACGTTGACGCTGGAGCAGACGCGGCTGGTGGCGGCGAGCGCCTGGGGGATGGACTGGATGACGCGGCGGTCGGCGTCGCCGATGCCCTTCTGGACGAGTGCGGAGAAGCCGCCCAGGTAATCGATGCCGAGCGTCTCGGCCGCGCGGTCGAGGGCATGCGCGATGGGGGTGAGGTCCTCATCCTTGCAGCACGCGGCGATCTGTGCCACCGGGGTGACGGAAACGCGCTTGTTGACGATGGGGATACCGTACTCGCGCTCGAGGTTCTCGGCGGTCTCGACCAGGTGCTCAGCCGTGTGCGTCACGTGGTCGTAGATCTTCGTGCACATGCGGTCGAGGTTCTCGTCACCGCAACCCATGAGCGAAACACCCATGGTGATGGTCCTGATGTCGAGGTTCTGCTCCTCAACCATGCCGCGGGTTTCCGCGATTTCTGCGGGCGTGATCGCCATCCTTGCGCTCCTATCTGCCAAAACGAGCATAGTCTTATCTATTCTAACGTGCCGCACGTGCCAAGTGGCGCATGCGGCACGTTTTGGTGCTCGGTTGTTTCCGTTGTGTTACTGCCCAAAGACCTCTTCGGCGATGCGCGCGCTTTCGGCGGCGTCCTTGGCGTAGTAGTCCGCGCCGATCTGCTTGGCGTATTCGGGGGTGAGTACGGCGCCGCCTACGATGATCTTGACGCCCGGCACCTCGGCATGAAGCAGTTTGATGGTCTCTTCCATGGCGACGACCGTGGTAGTCATAAGCGCCGAGAGGCCGACGAGCTTAATGTCACGCTCTTGCACGGTCTTGAGCACCTCTTGCGGGTCGACGTCGCGGCCTAGGTCAAAGACGGTGTAGCCGTAGTTATCGAGCAGCATCTTGACGATGTTCTTACCGATGTCGTGGATGTCGCCCTTGACGGTGGCCACGCAGATTTTGCCCTTGTCGGCAATCTCGCCGGCGGGCATCAGGCGCTTGATGGTGTCAAAGCCCACGCGTGCGGCCTCGGCCGAGGCCATGAGCTGCGGCAAGAAGAATTTTCCCTGGTCAAAGAGGACGCCAACCTCGTCAAGGGCGGGGATAAAGTGATTGTTGATGAGGTCCATGGCGTCGTGATCTGCCAGCAGACGCTCAGTCTCGGCCGCGATTTCGCCTTTGCGGCCCGAGACGACCATGTGGCGGATGGGGTCGTCATTGCCGTCGGTGCCGGCGGTGCCGGCAGCGGGCGCGGTGTCGGTCGATGCGGCCTGAGCTGCTGCCGGGTTGGCGGCGATCTTGTACGGATCGGTCCAGCCGGCATAGCGCTCGATGTATCCGGTCGAGCCCTCGTCCTCAACGCTCAGGACGCGATAGCTGTAGACGGTATCCATAAAGCGCTTGGAGCCCGGGTTCATGATGGGGGCGTCCAGGCCCGCGCCAAACGCGGCGGCCAAAAAGACTGAGCCCAGCAACGGGCGGGCAGGCAGGCCAAAGCTGATATTCGACACGCCAAGCGCGCATTTGACGCCCAGACGCTCCTTGCACAGGGACATGGCGCGTAGGATCTGCTCGGCCTGGCGTTGATTGGTCGAGGCGGTCATGACCAGGCAGTCGATGAGGATACGGTCCGGGCCGATGCCGTAGCGGGCGGCCTCGGCCACGATGCGTTCGGCGATGGCAAAGCGGGCCTCGGCGGTATCGGGGATGCCGCCTTCGTCGAGCGTAAGGCCGACGACGTTGGTTCCATAGTGGGCGACCAGCGGAAAGATCTCATCCATGATCTGCTGCTTGCCATTGACCGAGTTGATGATGGGCTTGCCGGCGTAGCGACGTACGGCGGCCTCGACGGCGGCGGGGTCGGTGGAGTCGATCTGCAGCGGCAGCAGCGTGGAGCCTTGGAGCTGCTCGGTCGCTTGCTGGATGACCTTGACCTCGTCGATCTCGGGCAGGCCCACGTTGACGTCCAGGATGTCGGCGCCCTGTTCTTGCTGGCTGATGCCCTGGCTCACGACGTAGTCCAGGTCGCCGTCGCGCAGGGCCTGCTGCAGGCGCTTTTTGCCGGTGGGATTGATGCGCTCGCCGATGACGGCAATCTTGTGGCCGTCGCAGGGAAGGTCCACCACAGTCTGGGCACTTGTGACCGACATACTGGGCTTGCGGTGGCGCGGACTGGGCGTGTGGTTATCGATAAGCGTGCGCAAGGCGGCCATGTGCGCCGGCGTGGTGCCGCAGCAGCCGCCCACGACGCTCACGCCGTCCTCAATCATGCCGGCGACGGCTTTGGCGTATTCGGGGGCCTGGATGTCAAAGACGGTATTACCGTCGTCGTCCACGTGGGGCAGTCCCGCATTGGCCTGCACCATAACGGGTTTGTCCGTAACGGTGAGCATACGTGCGGCGAGCCCTCGGAGCTCGGCCGGTCCCTGGCTGCAGTTGATGCCCAAAACGTCGGCGCCGATGGCGTCGAGCGTGATGGCGGCCACCTCGGGACTCGTGCCCAGGAACGTGCGACCGTCTTCCTCAAAGGTCATGGTGGCAAAGACGGGCAGGTCGGAGTTCTCGCGGCAGGCGAGGACGGCCGCCTTGATCTCGGCAAGGTCGGTCATGGTCTCGATAATAAAGAGGTCCACGCCCGCATCGACGCCGGCGCGCACTTCCTCGGCAAAGAGGTCGTAGGCCTCGTCGAAGCTGAGGGTGCCCAGGGGGCGAAGCAGCGCACCGATGGGGCCGATGTCGCCGGCGACGTAATGGGCACCGGCCGCGCGGGCGCAAGAGACCGCGGCGGCAAAGACATCTGCCACGGTGGCGGCGCCATCGAGCTTGTGCGCGTTGGCGCCAAAGGTGTTGGCGGTGATCACGTCGCAGCCTGCCTCGACATATTGACGTTGGATATCGGTGATAACCTGGGGCTCCTCAAAGTTGAGCAGCTCGGGCAGGGCTCCGGCCTTCATGCCGGCCGCCTGCAGCATGGTGCCCATGCCGCCGTCGAACAGCAGATGCCCCGTGCCCTCGATGGCCGCACGCAGGCGATCGTCCTTAATGCGCAGATCGTCGATCGTGCGCGTCTTGTACGTGGCACCGTTGCGACGTGCGGCATCAACGGGTGCCGCCAATGCAGTGCCGTCAGAATCATGAGTGATAAGCGGAGTAAACATCGAGGGCTCCTAATGGCTGGAATAGCAGGTGGTGTGGGCGGCGCGGAAGCGACAGTGCTCGCGCATGCGGCAGATATTGCAGGTGGGGCGGCTCTGGGCGTCGTGGACCTCGCCGTCGAACAGACCGATCACCGCGGTCACGCTCTTGGTGGGCATGAGCAGGCTGGTGGGCGTGACGGTAAGCCCGATGAGCCGCGTGGCGTTGAGCGCGTCCACGATTGAGCGCTGTGCCGTAAGCGGGCAGTCGCCGTAGCCGGGACTGAAGCGCCAGTTACCGGCGAGTCCGTGTGCGGCGGCCGCAGCCTTAACCTGCTGGTCCATCTGCTCGACGGCGGCTTCTACATAGGCAGAGCATGCGGCGTCGAGCACGGCTCCCTCCAGGGGCTGCTGGGCTCCCGTGGTACGCAGGCGACGCTCGGCGTCCATGCCGAGGGTGCATGCCATGAGTGCGGCAAAGCGGGCGTCTTTGAGGTGGCGATAGATATCACGACCCCGCAGTTCAACATTGGTGCCAACCAAGCGGATGCAGGGCTCGCCCTGCTCGTCGATGCCCGTGGCATCGACGGCAAACACGCGTCGCACGCCGCGGGGCTCAATGTCCAGCTCCAGACGCTCAACGACAAGCTCAATACGTCGTGACAGCTCGGGCTCAATCTGCTGGCCGCCGTAACCCAGATACCGTAGCATCTCGGCACGGTCGACACGGGGATGGTGCGCAGCATCGACACGGTAAAGCGCCGGCGACGCAAGGTCGGCCGGCACTTCGACAGCGGTTGTATCGATGTGCGGTTTTTCCATTACCCCAGGCGCTCCATAATGGTCGCGGCGATCGCAGGACGATTCATAGTGTACAGGTGCAGACCGGCGGCACCATGCTCCTTAAGGTCGCAAAGCTGACGGGCGGCATAATCTACACCGGCTGCCTGCAGGCTCTCGGGGTCGTTCTCGTACTTGGCGAGAATCTTGATGACGGGGGAGGGCAGCGACGCGCCGCACATAAAGACCATGCGGCTGATCTGGGACTTGCCCATAAACGGCATGATGCCCGCGGTGATGGGCACCGTGATGCCTGCCTTGTCGGCAAGCTCGCGGAAGCGGTAGAAGCACTCGTTGTCAAAGAAGAGCTGCGTCACAAAGAAGCTCGCGCCGGCATCTTGCTTTTGCTTGAGGTGCTCGACCGAAGCGTTGAGGTCCTCACAGGCAATGTGGCCCTCGGGGTAGGCCGCGGCGCCCACACAAAAGCCGGCGTCGACAAGCTCGGGGATGAGCTCGCGGGCGTAGGCGTAGTCCGAGGCGGGCTTGTCATCCTCGGTCGCGCCAGCGGGCAGATCACCGCGCAGGGCCAGGATGTTTTCTACGCCGGCGGAGCGGTATTCGTCGATCTTGGCGGCGATGTCGGCATGCGTGCGGCCAACGCAGGTAAGGTGCGCCACCGAGGGCGTATTGAATTCGCTCGTAATCATATGCGCGATGGGGGCGGTGGTGGCGCCGTTGCCCGAGCCGCCAGCCGAGCAGGTGACCGAGACAAAGCTCGGCGAAAGCTTGCACAGATTGCCTGCCACTTCGCGAGCCGTGTCGAGGGTCAGCTCGCCCTTGGGCGGGAACATCTCAAACGAAACGGGTGCGGTGCCCTGGGATGCTGCCTGCTTAAAAACCTCGTCGACGCGCATATCGTGCTCCTCTAGATACGTAATAGTGTGATGTGTTGTAAGGATTCTACAGCACCACTGTGTCACGGTGGAGTTTCACTCGCTATTCGGGGATACCAATCAAAGATGCCTTGCTATCGACATTCCCTATAGCAGATCGGCTCATTTTGACACGGGCTATAAAGACTGGTATCTGATGCGAAATACCAGTTAATAGAGCCCCATCCCAGATTGACTACCCTTAAACCATGCGGGGAGGTCTGCAATTTATGCAGTTCGTTGGCTGTTGAGGGTGGCAATACCGCTGCGATGCGGTAACCTCATTGATTGGTTTCGTGACAGCAACATAACGGTAATGTTGCGGAAACACGACGAGCCTAAGCTATGACTCGTTCGTTAGTAATCAACACCGCTTCTCACGCGGTGCCGATACGAAGGGAGTTCCGTATGGCCGAACTTACTGACCGCTTCGGGACCATGGTGTTCTCTGAGGAAGTCATGAAGGACTACCTCCCCAAGGACATTTGGAAGCGCCTTGCTGCAACCCTCGAGGACGGTGAGCCGCTCGACCTGGATGTGGCCAACGCCGTTGCCCACGCCATGAAGGTCTGGGCCATCTCCAAGGGCGCGACGCACTACGCGCACTGGTTCCAGCCGCTTTCGGGCATTACTTCCGAGAAGCACGACAGCTTCCTCGAGCCCAACCACGACGGCACCGCCATTACCAAGTTTACGGGCAAGAACCTCATCCAGGGCGAGCCGGACGCCTCCAGTTTCCCCAACGGCGGCCTGCGTGCCACCTTCGAGGCCCGTGGCTACACCGCTTGGGATCCCACCAGCCCCGCATTCATTAAGGACGATGTCCTGTGCATCCCCACAGCTTTCTGCTCCTACACGGGCGAGGCCCTGGACAAGAAGACCCCGCTGCTGCGCTCCATGACCGCGCTCTCGCGTGAGTCCAAGCGCGTTTTGGCGCTGTTTGGCAAGACCCCCAAGAAGGTCGTTCCTTCCGTGGGCGATGAGCAGGAGTACTTCCTGATCAAGAAGGACGCTTACCGCAAGCGCAGGGACCTGGTCATCACCGGGCGCACCCTCTTTGGTGCTGCTCCCTGCAAGGGCCAGGAGCTCGAGGAGCACTACTTTGGCGCTATCCGCCCCACCGTCTCGTCCTATATGAAGGACCTGGACGATGAACTGTGGGCGCTTGGCATTCCTGCCAAGACCAAGCACAACGAGGTCGCTCCCTGCCAGCATGAGCTCGCCCCTGTCTACGGCGAGGTCAACGAGGCCATCGACCAGAATCTGGTCATGATGGAGAAGATGAAGCTCATCGCCTCCCGCCACGACTTGGTCTGCCTGCTGCACGAGAAGCCCTTCGAGGGCATCAACGGTTCGGGCAAGCACAACAACTGGTCGCTTGGCACCGAGTCCGAGAACCTGCTTGACCCGGGCGACACTCCGCTCGACAACCTGCAGTTCATCGTCTTCCTCACCGCGGTGATCGAGGCCGTCGATAACTATCAGGAGCTCCTGCGTGCCTCCGTTGCCTCGGCCGGCAACGATCATCGTCTGGGCGCCAATGAGGCTCCTCCGGCGATTATGTCCATCTTCCTGGGCGACCAGCTTACCGAGGTTGTCGAGAAGATCATCGATGGCAAGGCTTCCGTCCATGCCACGCGCGGCGTGCTCGACCTGGGCGCCGACACCCTGCCCAAGCTGATGCAGGACAACACCGACCGCAACCGCACCTCCCCGTTCGCCTTCACCGGCAACAAGTTCGAGTTCCGTGCCTGCGGCTCCGAGCAAAACGTTTCCGACTCCAACCTGGTGCTCGATGCCGCCGTTGCCAAGTCGCTCAAGTCCTTCGCCGATGCGCTCGAGGGTACGCCCGAGGATAAGTTCCAGGACGCCGCGCTCGAGTACTGCAAGAAGGTGCTGACCGATCACCAGCGCATCCTGTTCTCCGGCGACGGTTACTCCGACGAGTGGCCCATCGAGGCCGAGAAGCGCGGCCTTGCCAACAACAAGACCACGGCCGACGCTCTGCCCGCCTTTGTTTCCGATAAGGCCATTGCGCTCTTTGAGGAGACGGGTGTCCTGACCCGCGCCGAGGCCCAGTGCCGCTACGACTGCAAGCTCGAGAAGTACAACAAGCTCATGAACATCGAGGCCACCACGATGGTTCGCGAGGCGCGTCGTACCTATCGCCCGGTCATTACCGCCTATGCCACCAAGGTCGCTAAGGGCCTTGAGACTATTCGTGCCGCCGGTGCTGAGGCCGCCATGCAGTGCGAGCAGAACACGCTCAACAAGCTCTGCAACGGTATCACCGCCATCAACGACTCCATCAAGGCGCTCGACGCCGTACATCAGAAGGCCGAGGCCCTCGATGGCCAGGAGCAGGCCAACGTGTACGCGCACGAGGTCGTTCCCGCTATGGATACGCTGCGTGCCGCCGTGGATGCCATGGAGGAGATCGTGGCCGCTGACTACTGGCCGGTCCCGACCTACGACGACATCCTGTTCTACGTGTAGAGCGTAACTGACATATCGTCACGGTATTGAGCCGGGGTCCGCATCGCGCGGGCCCCGGCTATTTGTTTGCGAAGGACGCTTTGGATCCCGCTTTGCAACTGATTCGCCCACGCAATAAGGGGTCGTGGGCAAAAAACGTCAAATATGAGTACTGTCACAAGCCCTGTAGCATTATCTTTTTGCAAAATATGCAGTGTTACGCAACATATGTCCAAGTACTTAGCTGATAAATGCCTGCAATTCCTCCGCCGTAGGACGCCTTGTGTCCAAATCGCCTTCTGAGGGCATGAAATCGCTGTTACTAAATTGGTAACAGTACTCATATTTGCTATTTTTTGTCCACGGGCCCTTGGATGACAGTGTGATTTTATGCCTTCGGGGTTCGAATCCCGGCGTATGGGTAGCAAAAAGCCCTTCACCGAATTGGTAACGGGCTTCTCAGATTCTGTGGTGCCCCCAGCGGGATGTCCGCGTGCGGCTGGCGCCGCCCGCTTTCGCTGCGTCGCTCCGCTCCTTGCGTGCTGCGCTGGAAAACGCTTACGCGTTTCCTCAGCTCTGCACCCTGTCGGGTTCGAATCCCGGCATATCGGCAGCAAAAAGCCCGTTACCGCGAGGGCAACGGGCTTCTCAGTTTAAATGGTGCCCCCAGCGGGATTCGAACCCGCGATATCCACCTTGAAAGGGTGGCGTCCTTGGCCGCTAGACGATGGGGACAGCGGGAAAGAGTATAGCAGACTTTTTTGCCGGCGCGTATATCGTTGGCAAACTGGAAAACCACCACAAAGGTACCTGTCCCCTTTGTGGTGGTGGGGTGCTAGGGGAGGAGCTTCATGGCGGCGTCGTGGGCGGCGCGCTCGTAGGTGTCGTCGAGGGGCTTGAGCGGCAGCAGGGCTGTGGCCTGCGCATCGCCGCGGCGCTCGAGGGCGTGCGCGATCAGCCAGTCGGCGAGTTCGGGGTTCTTGGGCAGCGCCGGCCCGTGCAGGTACGTGCCGATGACGCCCTTGTAGATAAGACCCTCAAGGCCATCGTCGCCGTTGTTGCCGGTGCCCGCGACGACGGACGTTCCGAGCGGCGTTGCCTCCGTGTCGAGCAGGGTGCGGCCACCGTGGTTCTCGAATCCCACAAAGGGCTCAGGTGCCAGATCGGTTTTGACCGCTACGTTGCCGATCAGGCGGTCGGAGCCGCGTACGGTTTCGGCGGCAATGACGCCCAGGCCCTCAATGCGATCCTCGCCCATGTAGTACGAACGGCCGAGCAGCTGATAGCTGCCACAGATGGCAAGCAGTGTGCCGCCGTCCTCAACATAGGCCGCGACCTTGTCTTTTTGGGCGAGCAGCTCGTGTGCCACGGCTAGCTGGTCGCGGTCGGAGCCGCCACCCATCATGACGATATCGGCATCGGTGAGATCGAGTGACTCGCCCATACGGACCTCGTCCACGCGAACGGGGATGCCGCGCCAGGCGCAGCGGCGCTCGAGAGCGATAACGTTGCCGCCGTCGCCGTAGAGGTTGAGGGCATCGGGATACAGGTAGACGATGCGCAGCGGGCGCGAAAGCTCGACTGGCGCAATGCCGACAGGAAGAGCGCTGCCGTCGGCACGGGCTACGGCGCGGGCAGCAACCGTGGCTGCATCGGCACCCTTCAGTCCGTCGAGCTCCTTGACCAGCGGCGGGAAGGCCGTGTAGTTGGCGACGGCGTAGAAGGTGTCATCGGCGGCCTCGTCTGCCACGGCGCCAATTGCCTGCGCGACGTCCGAGATAATCGCGGCATCGATGCCGGCGTACTTGAGGCGCACCTGCATGTCGTGCGCGCGCGTGCCTCCGGCAAAGGCGACAAGACCCGGCGTGTCGGCAATGCGCTCAAAGTCGACGTCGTAGATCCACGATACATCGTGGCCGTCGGCATCGTTATCGTTGAGGAAGAAAGCGCAGAGTCTGCCGCCTGCCGTCTTGATGGACTGGATTTGTCGATCGAAGCCTACGGGATTCTTAGCCAGGTTGGCCTCGACGGTGCGGCCGGCGATATCCCAGCGGCCCATGCGTCCGCCGGCGGGGACGTAGGCATCGAGCGTGGGCTGCAGGTGCGCTGTATCCACGCCTAACTCATGTGCGGCAAAGAATGCAGCGGCAACGTTGTAGACCATGTACAGGCCGTTGTAACGCGTGACGATGTGTGCGGCTGGCGCGCTGGAATCAGATCCAAACACCAGGTCAAAACCATAGCCGTCGCAGCCGAGCTCCACGCCCGTCACGCGACGGACAAGCGCAGGGCGGGCCCAGCCGCACGAGGGGCAATGGTAGGCGCCGAGCTGGCCGTATTGCACGTAGTCATACTCCAGCGGCGCGTTGCACTGTGAGCAAAAACGTGAGTCGCTAATACGGTCGGACTCGGTGTTGGTGGCGCCGTCGATGCCAAAGGCAATGCTCGCGTTGGGAACGCGCGCGGCAATCGAGGCGCACAACGGGTCGTCGGCGTTGTAGATGAGCGTTGTCGTCGGAGAGAGCTCCAGCGCATGGGCGATGACGTCTTGGGTATGGTCGATCTCGCCGTAGCGGTCTAGCTGGTCGCGGAACAGGTTGAGCAGCACAAAGTACGTCGGCTTGAGCTTGGGCAGAACGCGTACGGTGTAGAGCTCGTCACACTCAAAAACGCCCACGCGCTTGCCGCTGCTGGTGTGCCTAAGGCCGCCGCGGGCCTCGAGCAGAGCACCCACCACACCAGGTTCCATATTGTTGCCGGCACGGTTGCACACCACGGTAGCACCGCTGGCAGCAACGGCATCGGCGATGAGGTTGGAGGTGGTGGTCTTGCCATTAGTACCCGTAATCACCACGCTGCGGTCGACAAGGCCAGCGAGGTCGCTCAGCAACTCGGGGTCGATCTTCATGGCGATGCGGCCGGGGAGTACGCCGCCCTGGCGTTTGAGGACAGAGCGCAGTCCCCAGCGAGCGATATCGCTCGAGGTGCAGGCAAGAGATGAGCGGAGATTCATGAAACCGTTCCTAACGTAAACGACATGGTCGGGTCGAGTGCGTCACTAAAATCCGTAGCGGCGCGCAAATTCCTGGGCAAGCTGCGATACATCTTCGCAGGCGTTGGCCCAGGGGGCAAAGTCGGGGGTGTCCGAGATAATGCCGTCGGCTTCCCAAACCGCCTGGTGCGAGAGGTCCCAGGGGTCGCGCGGCTCGGGTCGGCAGGGAAGGTACGGTGTCTGGTACATGGGATTCAGCAAGAAGAATGCGCCGCCCTCGCAGCGGTTAGCGAACTCACGCAGCGCACGTACCGCCGGACGCATCTTGTTCGTTTTGAACAAGAGGATTGTGCGGGCGAGCAGATACCAAGGAGAGTTCTCGAGTGCGTCTGCCCCGATCTCTTCCTCGAGCTGGTGGGCTAGGGCAAAAAAGCCGTCTTGGTCTTCCAGACGAGCGAGGGCGAGCAGCACGGTGCCTGCGGCCCGGGTGGGATAGCCTTCTGCCTTAAGGACGCGGCGGGCGTAGTTGGCGGCAGCACGGTAACGAGCGCTCGCCATGCACAGCTGCGAGATGGCCTCGAGCGTGTGGAGCCACCCGATAAGGGCCGGCTCGCTCACGGTAAGGTCTGCCGCGGTGACACCGTCGGCCAAAACATTATTGGCCCAGTAGTGCGGGGCTTCCATGTCGAACCCGGGCACGCTTTGCTGCAGGTAATCGGCCGTGGTCGCCTCGAGCTTCATCAGGTCACCCAGGCAGGCGTCAACGGGCGTGTCGGCCAGGATGATGGCGAGCAGCTGCGCGTCGACGGCCAGTGCATCGACGCGGACAATTTTGAGCAGCTCATCGCGCATGTCGTCGAACAGGCGATTACGCGTCTGTTCGAACTCCTCGTCACTGCCCATGTCCTCGATGCGATGGAGCTCGTCGAGCAGGTGGCGATGAACACCGGCGTAGGACAGCAGTGCCTGAGCATGCTCGGTCTGCGCATACTTATGAGGGTTGACGCTCACGTCGTTATGGACAAGCTCGCGTGCTGCATCGGTGAGTTCGGGGTGCGACGCCAGATAGGTGCGTTCCAGGTAGGCGGGGATGTAGACGCTCGGATCCATTAGAGGTCTCCTCCCTTAAACGGCAAACCCTGCTCGGCCGCCCGCAGTATGCGCTCATCGATTTGGGAACGCAGGATATCGTTGGTGGCGACCCAGGCAGCAAAGCTGGCGTTGTCGGGGGCGCCCAGGCCCTCCTGCAGTACCGGCGTCGCCTCGGACAGCGCGAGGACAAGCTCGTCGGTGGAGCCCACACCCACGTTGACGCGGGCATAGACGCCATCGGGAAACTCGGTTTGGAAGTAGAGCGCCTCGGCCGCGTGCGGGCACGAGCGTGCGAGGATGCGCAAATAGTGCTCGGCGCCCTCGTAGTCCAGCTCGCGCCAGGCAGCGCTCATCAGCGCGATGAGCGTCCACGGGTCCAAGTCGCGCTCCGCATCCTTGGGACGACGGCGCAGCGGCGTGTTGGCGAGATAGGGGACGGAGTGGGCAGAGCGAAAGCGCTTGAGCTCCTCGGCGGGGTATTCGAGCTTTGCCATGGCGAGCATCGCGGTGTGGCGGACACCAGCGGGGTCGTTGGGCGCAAAGTCGAGGCTGCGGTTTGCGGCTTCGAGCGACATGCGATAGCGGCCGCTAATGAGCGCGCGTGACGCAAGGGCGGCAAGCCAGCGCAGATAGGGGCGGCGCGTAAGGTCGCCTGCGGCCTCACGCTCGTAGGGGTCCTGCGCCGAGGCGATTTTGAGCGCCAGGTCATGCTCCACCTCGTCGCACTTGGACACCAGATACTGCACGTATTCCTCGTTGGATTCGGCGGTGAGGGCGGTCAGCATGCGCTGAGCGTCCCAGTTGGTGGGGTCGAGCGCGGCTGCCTCGCGGAGCATGTTCTCGGCAGCTGCCTCTTCCTGCTCTGCCTGGGTATCGTCAGGGATAAAGGGAATGCGGTAGTCGACAGCCTCGACCACCTTGGCAATGAGGTGCCCGGCGCGGTCGCGGTCGTGCACGATGAGCGGTGCGGGGTTGCGGGTGAATTGTTCCATCAGATGCTCTACGGCGGCAGCGTCGGTGAGCGGGATATTGTCGCGGCGCAAGGCCTCAAGAACGAGGCGATGGCAATCCTCTTGAATGGGATCGAATGCCATGGGGCCTCCTTTGCTGCGGTTAGGGTTCAAATGTTTCTATATAAAGTTCTAGTTTACCCGCATGTGGCACAACGGGGGTGCCGCACTTGGACTTGCACCTTTGCACCACGAAGACGGATGTCGCACAAATGTCGGCACCTTGGACGACCGAGTGGTATCACGGTGCCGCAAACGGTCGATTTTTGGCGGCGAACGGTGCATATTTTGGAGGGGCACGGTCCTGCCCGGGATATGTAGTCAACCTTGATAAAACGTTTGCCCAGCTTGGGAGTATGAATGCCGCACAAGGGTCTTCAGGGATAGAAAAAACGTTTCATCATTGGCGGCTTTAGGTGAATAACTGACCAACCAGAACGGTAAAATAGTGTTTGTCTGAGCGTTGAGACGTTTAGACATCGCGCATTGTCATCGCCGGCAACGCGCAAACCGGTCCTAACGGAGCCAATTGGGTGCTCCGTTATATACGCAAGTCTAAGAGGGGCTTGTTTAGGAGGCACAGTATGGGACGTTTTACCAATCCTCGCGATCTGTACTTTGGTGAGGGCGCTCGCCACGAGGTGAAGAACCTCAAGGGTAAGAAGGCCATCATCGTTTCTGGCGGCAGCTCTATGCGCCGCGGCGGGTTCCTGCAGGACGTTGAGGCCGACCTCAAAGAGGGCGGCTTCGAGGTCAAGCTGTTCGAGGGCGTCGAGTCCGATCCCTCCATCGAGACCGTCATGAAGGGCGCAGCCGCTATGCGCGACTTCGAGCCCGACTGGATCGTTGCTATCGGCGGCGGTTCGCCCATCGATGCTGCTAAGGCCATGTGGGTCTTCTACGAGTATCCCGAGGAGTCCTTCGACAACATTATCCAGCCGTTCAGCTTCCCCGAGCTGCGTCAGAAGGCTCACTTCTGCGCCATTTCCTCTACCTCCGGCACTGCTACCGAGGTCACCGCATTCTCCGTCATCACCGACTACGCCAAGGGCATCAAGTACCCGCTGGCCGACTTCAACATCACCCCTGATGTCGCCATCGTCGACCCCGAGCTCACCTACACCATGCCCTCCAAGCTGTGCGCTCACACCGGCATGGATGCTCTGACCCACTGCATGGAGGCCTACGTTTCCACCTGCGCTTCCATGTTCACCGACGCCAACGCTCTGCACGGCATCCGCGAGATCGTCGAGTGGCTGCCCAAGTCCTATGCTGGCGACCATGAGGCCCGTCAGCACATGCACGAGGCTCAGTGCATCGCCGGTATCGCCTTCTCCTCGGGCCTGCTCGGCATCGTTCACTCCATGGCTCACAAGACCGGTGCAGCCTTTGAGAACGGTCACATCATCCACGGTGCCGCTAACGCCATGTACCTGGGCAAGGTCATCCAGTGGAACTCCAAGGACCCGCGTGCTGCCGAGCGTTACGCTTACGTGGCCAAGGAGATCCTGCACCTTCCCGGCGAGACCAACGAGGAGCTCATCGCCGCGCTCGTCCAGAAGATTCGCGACCTCAACGACCAGCTCAACATTCCGCAGTCCATCAAGGATTACGCGAATGGCGGCGTGAAGGTCGACGCCGAGAACCCGCAGATGGTTTCCGAGGAGGAGTTCCTCGCCAAGCTGCCCGAGATCGCCGCGAACGCCGAGCAGGACGCCTGCACGCCGGAGAACCCGCGTGAGACCAAGGCTGCCGATTTCGAGAAGATCCTCAAGGCCTGCTACTACGACACCGACATCGATTTCTAATCGACTCTTGTTATCGTAATGAGGGGCTCCGCACGTATCCGTACGGAGCCCCTTTCTTTTTAATTATTAGAGAATGGGATAAAAATGGCTGCAATCTTCAATAGCCCCAGCAAGTACATCCAGGGCCCGGACGAGCTCGCCAAGCTCGGCTCTTACGTTGAGCCGCTCGGCGCTAAGGCCCTCGTCATCGTGACGCCTTCGGGCAAGAAGCGCGTCGGCACCAAGATCGAGGGCGGCTTTGCCGAGGCTAAGGCCGAGCTGCTGTTTGAGGACTTTAACGGCGAATGCTCCAAGGGCGAGGTCGATCGCCTGGTTGCGCTCGCCCGCGACAACGGTTGCGACATCATCGTCGGCGTCGGTGGCGGCAAGATCCTCGACACCGCCAAGGCCGTCGCCTATTACCTGGAGTCCCCGGTTATCATTTGCCCCACCATTGCTTCGACCGATGCCCCGTGTTCGGCGCTTTCGGTGCTCTATACCGATGACGGCCAGTTCGACAAGTATCTCTTCCTTAAGGCAAACCCCAACATTGTCCTTATGGATACGACGGTTATCGCGGCGAGCCCGGTGCGCCTGACGGTTTCCGGTATGGGCGATGCGCTCGCAACCTATTTCGAGGCTCAGGCGACGCACGACGCCGACGGTGGCACTTGCGCCGGCGGTAAGGGCGGAATGGCCGGCTTGGCGCTCGCCAAGCTCTGCTATGAGACGCTCATGGCCGATGGCGTCAAGGCCAAGGTTGCGCTGGAGAAGGGTGCGCTCACGCCTGCCGTCGAGCACATCATCGAGGCCAATACGCTGCTTTCGGGCATTGGCTTTGAGAGCTCGGGCCTTGCTGCTGCTCATGCCATCCACAATGGCCTGACGATGCTGCCCGAGTGCCACGGCATGTATCACGGCGAGAAGGTCGCTTTCGGCACCATCGTCCAGCTGGTACTCGAGGATGCCCCGACCGAGAAGCTCGAGGAAGTCTTGGGCTTTTGCATTGAGCTGGGCCTGCCGGTCACGATGAAGGAACTTGGCGTTGCCGAGCTTACGCGCGAGCAGGCCATGGTCGTTGCCGAGGCCGCTTGCGCACCCGAGGACACCATGTGCAACATGCCGTTTGAGGTGACGCCTGAGATGGTCGCCAACGCCATCCTGGGTGCCGACGCACTGGGTCACTACTACCTTATGGATGAGTAAACTTAGGTAAGGAAGGGGCAAAGCCGACAGATGGCTTTGCCCCTTTTTGCTATGGTGCAAAGTGGCCTGTCTCCAATGTACAAGTTGGTGCAGGGGGCAGGTTACTTTGCGCCAACCGTTGTTTGTTGAAGGGCGGATTCTCGTATGGCGCTTCCCATGGTTTATGGCGGTCCGGGTCGGTATGTTCAGGGGCCGGGCGAACTTTCGCGTCAGGGCAGGTATTTGTCATGGTTGGGCTGCGCCGCCTATGTCTTGTTTGACCAAGGCACCGAGAATCGGCTGTGCAAGCAGATCGTCGATGGATTTCTGGACGACCATCTGAGCGAGCCGTTCTTTAAGATTTATGACGGTCCGTGTACGGAAGAGGCCGTTGTAAAAATGGCTAAGGAAGCCCAGGCCGAGTATTGTGACATGGTGGTGGGTATTGGCGGCGGCAAGATGCTCGATATCGCCAAGGCCGTTGCGTTTTATGCCGAGTTGCCGTTGTGTGTATGCCCCACGGCGGCTTCGATGGACGGTCCGTGCAGCGCGATATCGGTGCTGTATCACGAGGATAGGTCGTTCGACCGCTACCTGATGCTCGAGAAGAATCCAGACCTGGTCGTGGTCGATACCAACGTGGTCGCGGCGGCCCCGCTGCGTATGACGGTCGCTGGTATGGGCGACGCGCTGGCAACGTACTTCGAGGCGCGTTCGTGCGCCGCGGCGCATGGCGCCAACGAGCACGGTGGCGCGCCGGGACACTTGGCCTTGGTTACGGCTCGCGCCTGCTATGACACACTCATGGAGTGCGGCGTCGCTGCCAAGCGCGATCTTAAAAAGGGCCGTATATCGCCGGCGGTTGAGCGCCTGATCGAATGCAATATTCTGCTCTCGGGTGTTGGCTTTGAGAGCGGCGGCTTGGCGTTGGCGCATGCCATCGCCAACGGTCTGACGATTCTGCCCGAGTGCAAGGGCATGCATGGCGAGGCCGTGGCATTTGGCCTGGTGGTGCAGCTGCGCCTGGAGCGTGCGCCCGAGCTTGATCAGGTGCTCGAGTTTTGCCAGCGCGTTGGTCTGCCGACGACGCTCGAGGAGCTGGGCCTTGGCGAGATTTCCGATGCCGATCTGCAGAGTGTTGCAAATGCGGTCTTTAGAAATGAGCGTAATATGGCCAACGAGCAGGCCAAGGTGACCAAACAAAAACTCGTGCAGCTCATGTGCGAGGCATAGCTTGGCACTTGATTGACCTTGTGCAATCGAGGCGGCGATAGGCCATGGGCTATTTGCCGCAAAGATGCTCCGCGTGTAATTTGCCCGAGGCGTGGGCCGATAGCGTATCATTATCTCTTGCTTGTTTGCACTGCTCAGGGAGGGGCCGCGCATGGCGCAGGAACACGATCTGTTTGATGACATTATCGAGATCAGCAAGGGTTTCGACTTTCTTAAAAACCCGCTTGGCGGCGTGACCGATGCACTCGATCCATCGGCGCCGCAGTGGAATCCTGCCGACTACAAGGAGCGCCCGCGCGGCAACACCATTCCGTGCCTGGCCTGCAAAAACGAGAAGGGCGGCTGCACCGCGTGCATGGACGTGTGCCCGGTCAACGCCATCGAGGTCGAGGAAGACGCCATCGAGATCCTCGATACCTGCCGCAAGTGCGGCCTGTGCGCTGCCGCCTGTCCGACTGAGGCGATTATTTCGCCGCGCCTGGCGCCCAAAAACCTGTATGACGATATCGTCTCTGCTGCTACGAGTCATGAGACCGCCTACGTTACCTGCACGCGTGCTCTTAAGCGCATGCCGCGCGAGAACGAGGTCGTCGTTGCCTGTGTGGGCGATATTACGGCCGAGACCTGGTTCTCGGTGCTGGCCGATTATCCCAATGTGAGCGTGTACCTGCCGTTGGGCGTGTGCGATAAGTGCCGTAACACCGGTGGCGAGGACATCTTGGGCGAGGCCATTGCTACCGCCGAGGAGTGGGCGGGCACGGGCATGGGTCTGGAGGTCGATCCCAAGAGCCTCAAGTGCCATAAGCGCCGCGAGTACGAGCGCAAGGAGTACATGGAAAAGATCGCCCGCACCACGGGCCTTACCGTGACAAAGCTCAATCCGGCAACGGCGGCACTGGCCTCGGTGACGCAGAAGCTCAAAGCCCATCGCCATCAGATCACGCAGCTCGAGCGTACGCTCAACACCATGTGCGGCACCACGACGGCCAAACGTCGCCGTACGCTTACGCACGGGCGACAGCTGGTGCTCTCGACGCTGCAAAACCATCCCGAGCTTGCCCAGAACATGCAGGTGAGCACGCCGGAGTGCGATTTTGACAAGTGCACGTCGTGCGGCGAGTGCGTCAATGTGTGCCCCACGTTCGCCTGCGATCTGGTGGGAAGCGGCCGCTTTGCACTGGAGTCCACGTATTGCTTGGGCTGCGGTGCCTGCGTCAAGGTGTGCCCTGAGCATGCGCTCAAGTTGGTTGAGCACGACGCGTCCAATCTGGTCGTCGTCGATCCCGAAGCCGAGGAAAAGGCCGCCCAGAAGGCGAAGGCCCACGAAGAAGCCCAGAAGGTCAAGGCCGAGGCAAAGGCCAAGCTCGATAAGATGCTCGACCAGGTGGAGAAGCTCGCGGACTAGTCAGCGACCCCTATCTCTGCTTCATTCGTGCCGCCGTGGCGTCCGGGTTAGCCCAGATGCTGCGGCGGCGCTATACTTATGCAGTTTGAAATGCTTGTACCAAAAGGAGCTGTCGTGTCCCTTTCCATCGGTATCGTGGGCCTGCCCAACGTAGGCAAGTCGACGCTGTTCACCGCGCTTACCAAAAAGACCGGCCTTGCCGCCAACTATCCGTTCGCCACGATCGACCCCAACGTGGGTATCGTCGACGTGCCCGATAGCCGCCTGCAAAAGCTCGCCGACATCGTTAACCCGGGTCGCATTGTGCCGGCGACGGTCGAGTTCGTCGACATCGCAGGTCTGGTGAAGGGCGCCAACGAGGGCGAGGGCTTGGGCAACCAGTTCCTGGCCAACATTCGCGAGACCGACGCCATCTGCGAGGTCGTGCGCTACTTTAAGGATCCCAACGTCATGCGTGAGGTGGGCCGCACGGGCGAGTTCGTCGATCCCGCCGGCGATGCCGACACCATCATGACCGAGCTCATCCTGGCCGACATGGGCACGCTCGAGAAGCAGCTGCCTAAGCTCGAGAAGGAGGCCAAGCGCGACAAGGAGCTCATGCCCAAGTTCGAGGTCGCCAAGCGCCTGCTCGCCTGGCTCAACGAGGGCAAGCGCGCCGCATCCATGGAGATGACCGACGAGGAGCGTGCTGCCGCCAAGGGCCTGTTCCTGCTCACCATGAAGCCCATCCTGTACGTGGCAAACGTGGACGAGGACATGCTCAACGAGGACCTGGCGCCCATCGATGGCGTCAAGCCGCTGCCCATCTGCGCCAAGATCGAGGCCGAGCTTTCCGAGCTCGATCCCGAGGACGCCGCCGACTACCTGGAGAGCCTGGGCTTGGAGCAGCCCGGCCTGGACGTGCTCGCGCAGGCGGCCTATAAGCTGCTCGGCCTGCAGTCGTTCTTTACGGCCGGCGAGATGGAGGTCAAGGCCTGGACGGTGCGTCAGGGTGCGACCGCTCCGCAGGCTGCCGGTGTCATCCACACCGACTTTGAGCGCGGCTTTATTAAGGCCGAGGTCATTGGCTATGACGACTACATCGAGCTCGGCGGAGAGCAGGGCGCCAAGGCCGCCGGCAAGCTGCGTATTGAGGGCAAGGACTATGTCATGGCCGATGGCGACGTCGTGCACTTCCGCTTTAACGTGTAAGGACGACGCACATGTTTAAATATGGCAAAAAAGCCGGCTACATGGGTATTGCGCTGCTCGTGCTTGCGGTGATTCCGCTGGTGGTCGCAGCGTGTGTTATCCCCAACATTGGTCCCGAGGTGGCAACAAAGTTTAATGCCGCCGGCGAGGCGACGCGCTGGGGCAAGAGCTACGAGTTGCTGGCGCTGCCGGTGCTCAACTTGCTGCTGAGCGTGGCGACGTATTTTACGGCGGGACGCCAGGCAAAGAACAATGATGACTCCGCCGCCATGGCGCGCATCGTGTGCGAGCGCTACCTGCGCAACGGTTGCATCACGGGTGTGTTCCTCAACGTGGTCAACGTTTACTTTATGTACTCGGCGATTACCGGAACGGGCTTTGGCCTTGGTTTCTAGCTTGTCCTTTTAGGCAACGAGTCTGCACATATATTCAATGGCTGCTGTGAGGCCGCCGCTCGATCGTGGTTTAAAGACCATGTCGGCGGCGGCCTCGTTTTCGTATCCGGCGCCGCGAAGGGCGAGCGCGATACCGGCTTCCAGGAGAAGGGGCAGACCACGTTGGCTGGTTGCGATTACGGCAGCCTGATTGAGCGAGCAGCTGTGCGCTTGGCATTGGATGGCAAGTTCACCTTGCGCCGGGCAAGGGACCAGAACGGCGGCGACGCGACTTGATAGCAATGCAAATGCTGTGCGCTCATCGGGCGAAAGGCATTCGGCTTCAACGACGACGAGCTTGGGCGGTGCGCTGTTTGTGCGAAGCATGGCTCGGTACATGCGGACCGAAGAACCCGACATAGAAAACTCCTGTGTATTCGTTTAAACGTAAACTATAGTTTACGTTTTTGTTCAGCTCCATTTCGAACTCGGCTGCATGGACGAACGTGCGAAACAGATTCTTGGCAAGCGAGTCGAGCAGACGCGCAGGGACCTTGGTATCTCCAAGGTCGATTTTTGTGTGGCGACAGGAATCAGCCGACCCTACCTCGACCGAATCGAAGATGGGACGGCAAATTTCACGCTCAAGGTTCTATTTAAGATCGCGCCCGCACTCGGCATGACGGTGTCAGAGCTTCTCGAGGGCATCGAATAGGGGATACCCGTCGACAACTGAATTACGCCATCGGGATGCGGTCGTGGTTGACTTGGCTGTAGAACAGGCGCTGGATCTCGGCGGCATCGCGTGACTGGCCGAGCGCCCACATGGTCTTGGCCACGAGCGTCTCGGTGGTCATGTCGTCGCCGCGCAAAATGCCCGGATGATCGGCGTAGGCACGGCCGACCTCATAAACACCCAGGTCAAGGCCCTCTTCGGGGACCTGCGTGGTCATAACGACGGTGCGGCCCGAATCGACCCAGCGGAAAATCGCCTCTTGGAACGACTCGCCCGACTCGCCAAACTCGGGGATACCGCCAATGCCAAAGGTCTCAAGGATTACAGCGTCGTAGCTATCGGCAAGGGCGTCGAGGATGCCCGGGTTTACGCCGGGCGTGAGCTTGAGTACAAATACGCGCGGGTCGATGCTGTCGTAGAAACGCACCGGGTTTTCGCCCTGATGCGTGCCGTGAAGCCCGTTGCGCACGATGCGGTCGTTGCGGATATAGGCGATGGGCGGATAGTTGACGCTAATGAACGCGTTAAAGCTCATGGTGCGCTGTTTGCGGGCGCGCGTACCGGCAATGGCTACGCCGCCAAACACGATTGAGACGTCGTGCGAGTGCTCGTCGAGCGCATAGAGCAGGCTCTGGTACAGGTTGAGCTTGGCGTCGGTAAAGGGATTGCCCATGGGCTTTTGCGAGCCGGTGAGTACGATAGGCTTGGGGCTGTCCTGAATCAGATAGGAAAGCGCCGCCGCGGTGTAGCTCATGGTGTCGGTGCCGTGCAGAATCACGAAGCCGTCGTGGTCGGCATAACCCTCGACGATGACGTCGCGGATACGCATCCAGTCACTGGGGCGCATATTGGTGCTGTCGATGTTCATGGGCTGCACGACGTCGAGCTCGCAGAGGCCCGAGATCTCGGGGACGCTCTGGGCGAGCTCCTCACCGGTCAGGGCGGGGGAGAGGCCGTTGCCGTCCTCGGTCGATGCGATGGTGCCGCCCGTGGCGATGAGAAGGATGCGCTTCATGCTGGTATTCCTATCGGTTTTGTCGCCGCAAGGGCGGAGTCGTTCGGCAGTATTGTGGCACAGGGCGTCCAATGTTCAAACGTAATACATCATCTGTAATGTTTAGTAATACTTCAATTGCCGTCAAATAAGGGCCCAGGTCGTGCGTTTGCCGTGCGCTGATGGCCGCGAGGGACGAGAAACCCCATATAACGTGTACACTATGGAAGTTATTTTCGTTCATTCACGCGGGTGGGCACCGGCTCCCCGCCAACAAGAGGGGGAAACCATGGATCAAAAGGCTTCCGCAAAGGTCCTCGTACTCGACTTTGGTGCGCAGTACGGTCAGCTCATTGCCCGTCGCGTCCGCGACCTCAACGTGTATTCCGAGATCGTTCCCTGCGACATCTCGGCCGATGAGATTCGCGAGATGAACGCCTCTGCGCTCATCCTTTCCGGCGGCCCGGCCTCCGTGTACGCCGAGGACGCTCCGTCCATCGATCCCGCCATCTTTGACCTTGGCCTTCCCGTCCTGGGCTTTTGCTACGGCCATCAGATCACGGCCGTGACGCTCGGCGGCAAGGTCGGCCACTCCGAGGTGGGCGAGTACGGCCGCGCCACCATCACGCGCACGGCTGGCGCCAAGCTCTTTAACTCCACGCCCATGGAGCAGACCGTGTGGATGAGCCACCGCGACGCCGTGTCCGAGGTGCCCGAGGGCTTTACCGTTACCGCCAGCACCGACGTATGCCCGGTTGCCGCCATGGAGTGCGTCGAGCGCAAGATTTTCACCACGCAGTTCCACCCCGAGGTCAAGCACTCCGAGTACGGTCAGCAGCTGCTGAGCAACTTCCTGTTTGAGATCTGCGGCCTGGAGCCCAACTGGAGCATGGACAACCTGGTCGAGACCATGACGGCCGAGTTCCGCGAGAAGGTCGGCGACGACCGCGTGATTCTGGCCCTGTCCGGTGGCGTCGACTCCTCCGTCGTGGCTGCGCTGGGCGCTCGCGCCGTGGGCAAGCAGATGACCTGCGTGTTCATCAACCACGGCCTGCTGCGCAAGGGCGAGCCCGAGCAGGTGGAGGAGGTCTTCACCAAGCAGTTTGACGTCGACTTTATCCACGTCCACGCCGAGGACCGCTACGCCGAGCTTCTGGCCGGCGTGACCGAGCCCGAGGAGAAGCGCCGCATCATCGGCACGCAGTTCTGGAAAGAGTTCTTCGCGGTCGCCCAGCAGCTCGAGTGCGACGGCAAGCCGGTCAAGTACCTGGCTCAGGGCACCATCTACCCCGACATCATCGAGTCCGGCGCGCGCAAGACGGGCGGCAAGACGGCCACCATCAAGAGCCACCACAACCTGATCCCGTTCCCCGAGGGCGTGCACTTCGACCTTATCGAGCCGCTCGACCACTTCTTTAAGGACGAGGTCCGTGCACTTGGTCTGGCGCTGGGCCTGCCGGGTAACATCGTGTTCCGCCAGCCTTTCCCGGGCCCGGGTCTGGCCATCCGCATCATCGGCGCGGTCGACAAGGAGAAGCTCGAGATCCTCAAGAATGCCGACGCCATCGTGCGCGAGGAGCTCGACGCCTATAACCAGCGTCTGTTTGAGCAGACCGGCGAGCGCAACTCCGAGCATAGCTGCTGGCAGTATTTCGCCGTCCTGCCCGACATTAAGTCCGTCGGCGTTATGGGCGACGAGCGCACCTACCAGCGCCCAATTATCCTGCGTGCAGTCGAGTCCAGCGATGCCATGACCGCCGACTGGGCCAAGCTGCCCTACGACGTCCTGGCCCGCATCTCCGGCCGCATCGTGGCCGAGGTTCCCGGCGCCAACCGCGTGTGCTACGACATCACGTCCAAGCCGCCCGCGACGATTGAGTGGGAATAGAACATACGTTCGATAAAATAATATAGTATCAGATAGCGGGCACGGTTTCAATTGAATCCGTGCCCGCTGCTGTATGCGTGTCCTTGCACGCCCAATATGCGCCGTAAAAGCCGTCTTCTTCGACGTCAAAGTGAATGCGCTTCGTTTTCGCCTCTCAAAATCTTATTTTCACGATTTGCATTTTCATCCCGTTGTCACCGACCCTTGCGAGAAACCGGAAAAAGCAGCTGACAGAAGAGTCTCTCAAATCGTTGTAGCCCAGCATATAGCCGCGACTTGTGACCTGCAGACGGCTGTCCCACGTGCCGATTTCCTTGGCGGCATCCGAAACCGCAAAATATGCCCCCACATCCTTGATTTTTGCAGTCTTAAGCCATGTTTTTGCGATCATCTTTACCGCCGTCCGATTGGCAGCATCAAAGACCAGCACACTGCCGGGGAAAGCGTCCGCCATCCCCCGCACCAGTTCCCGGACCTGCTGGGTCAGAAAGTAATAGAACACCCCGGAGGCAAAGAACACCGCCCCGCCGGATGCATCGATTTTGTCAAACCATGTGGGGTCTTTCAGGTCGCAGGGGATGTTTTGCTCCCGCTCCCCGGCGGGCAGCAGCTGCTGCCGCAAGGCAATCACATCCGGGAAGTCCAGATTGTAGATCTTGCATCTACCGTTGTCGCAGGTTCTGCCGGTGTTGTCCAGCCCGCAGCCCAGATTGACCACCGCCGCATTGGGGTGGTCTTTCAGGTAATCCCGCACCTCGAAAGCAAGATCACCCTGCCGCATGGCCACCTCCAGCGCACCAAAGCGCTGCATCAGGCTGCGGGAGTTTTTCTCTGCCTCTGAAAAGTCGTAGTCGATCTGGTCGAGCAGACGAACCGCTGTTTCATCCCTGTAAAGGTTCGGGTACAACTCCGTACACAGCTTCCGGGAATACAGCGGAAGGATCAGCGTCTCCTGCACGGTGTTTTTCTCAATTTTACATTTCATAGGTTTCTTCCTCAGTGAATAAAAATTGTCATAATTGCCGCCAGCACAGCCGCTATGACCGTCATGCCTAACTCATGTGCAGGATGGATGCAAAAATGCCCGTGCTTGATGCCCCTACTTCCGCGCCGTGACGCAGAGCCACTTTTTCTTTTTGTGTATCTGCACCTCGTGAAAACCCGCCTGCTCCAGACATGCCTTTAATTCAATGTCCTTGTAGATGGTCATGCCGCCGATGATCTGCGTCCACCTCTCGTCCTTGTCCGTATCGCCATTGCTCTCGTTGCAGATAAGAATTGTTCCGCCTGGCTTCAGCGTCCGCCAGACCTCGCGGAAGCATCGGGGCAAATCAGGCCAAAAATAGACGGTCTCAAAGGCCGTGGCAGCATCGAAGTAGCTATCATCAAACGCCATATCCGCCACACTGCCTTGCAAGACGGCGCAACGCCCCTCCTGAATTGCAGTTCGGTTGAGCTTTCTAGCCTTCTCCACGCTGACGGGCGAATAGTCGATGCCCTTGACGACGCCATACAGGCATTTTTTCAGCAGCCGTTTTATGTTTGCCCCGCCGCCGCAGCCGCAATCCAGCACCTTTGCGTTTGGCGTAAGTCGTAGAAACTGAAGTCCCCACCGCGCCACAGGGCTGTGGCCCAGGTTCATCATGGCAACCATTAGTTTTCCGCCGAGGCCCACGGGCTTGCGGGTGTTTTCAAAGAACGACATCTGGCCCCTCCGATTTCGTGCATTCCGCATAGGTCAACGGGAACGAGGCCTTCAGCACCGCGCTTTTCCGCACCGCCCAGCCGTTTTGACGCAGGAAACGCAGGTATTCCTCGCTTGTCCATCTGCTGTGGAGGGGGAATCCCGCCATACTCATGAAAAAGGCTTTTGCCTTGCCGGAAACCGAGTTCCCCGCGTGGGTGAAGGTTGGCGCGATGAGCACGCCGTCGTCCTTCAGCACCCGCCTGATTTCGTGCAGGGCCTTTTCCGGATGCGGCACTATGTGAAGTGCGTTGGACACGATCACCACTTCGAAGGACTTCTGTGCATAGGGCAGGCGGAACATATCTTGTACGGAAAAGTGCAGCTTTGCGGATTGATTGTCCCGCTTTGCTTCAAGGATCATCTTTGCAGAGGCGTCCGTAGCCTCGATGCGCGCCGCCGCATCCACGACGCTCTTTGCGATAAGCCCCGTGCCGGTGGCAACCTCCAGCACGGTCTTTGCTTTCACCACCGGCCGGATCAGCCCATACATCTTCTCATACGCCGCCCGGTCGTTTCGCATGAAACGGTCATACCGACCGGCGTTCTTGTCCCAGAAACCCTCGCGTCCGTGCATGGCTGTCGCCCCCAAACAGTTAGAGCCATCTAACTATAACACACGAATCATGCAGTAAGATGAGGCTAACCTTCTTTTCTAGGCTAAGACGCATCTCTTCGGTTTTCGCTTATAACGGCGCGAATCAGATACTAGGCTGGAGCTGAAGAAAGAGCTCGGCGGACAGGTAGGTCGATACCGGTTCCCGGAACGGTGATCCAGCCAATTACACCAGGGCCCTAGTCATTGAGTGGGAATAGAAAATTCCTTAGTTATGGGGGTATTAATTTGATTTCCTTTAGGATACACCCCCATAACTATATGAATTGACCTGCTGACTCCAATGAAGATTGGAGGGTAACGGCCAGGGGCGACGGCCCAGCGAGTGTTATTTTGCGAGCCATGCGCGTTGAAAGCGACCTTTCGTGGCATAAGCTACTTGCCGGAAGCCGCGGCTTTCAGAGTACGGCTTACGTGTACGTTTAACCTCCGTGGGCGACGGGGTGCCGCAAGGCGTAGAATATCGCCCACCTGTAGGGGCCTGCAGCGATGCGGGCCCCACTTCGTATGAAGAGGCGCAACCGGTGAAGGTCGTATCCATCTCCCAGGACTTCTTCGACCTCGTCGAGGGCGACCGCGAGCTCATGCTTAAGCACAATCCCCCCTGCATCGTGGTGGTGAGGCTGCGTTTCCGCGGAAAGCGCAGGGACTTCGCCGTGCCGCTGCATTCCAACATCGCCCCCAACGTGCCCAAAGACCAGTACTTTGCGTTGCCACCCCGCCCCACGACGAGCCCCGGCTGTCGCCACGGCATCCACTACATCAAGATGTTCCCCATAACCAAGTCCTACCAGCGCCGCTTCAGGACCGAGGGCTCGGCCTACTACGAGACGCTCCAGCGCATCATCGACGGCAACACCAAGCGCATTGTCTCCGAGTGCCAGGCGTACCTCGACCGCTGCGAGCGCGAGGGAAGGCCCCGCTTCGCCGTCGACATCGACCGTATCGTGGGGCTGCTGGAGGGCGAGAAGTAGGGCACCTCGGCTCAGTCTCGAGCCATGTGGAGTCGCTCCGCATTTTTGAACGCCGCGCGCCCCAAATACCCGAGAAATAGGCCATGAGGTGCGGCGGCGCACTCGTGCCTGCGCGCAGCCATCTCCATCAGCGTCTACGGTGCGCTACAACATCGCGGGCAAACCGCCTGACAAGCCGAGCATTCTGATCGTTCCGTCTATGAGCTACGTTGCCGTGCGGGGCAAGGGCGATCCCAATGCCGAAGGCGGCGCGTAGCAGAACGCGCTGCCGATGCCCTACGGCGTTGCCTATACCATCAAGATGTCGAAGAAGGGGCCGCGTGAAATCGAAGGCTATTTCGACTTCGTCGTGCCGCCACTCGAGGGCTTCTGGTGGCAAGACCGCGCCGATGGCGAGATCGATTACACGAGGAAGGACGACTTCAACTTTATCTCGTGCATCCGCCTGCCCGATTTCGTCACTCGCGAGGACTTCGACTGGGCCGTTTCGGAAGCTGCCACCAAGAAGAAGCTGGACTTCTCGGCGGTCGAGCTGCTGAGGGTCGACGAGGGCCTTTGCGTTCAGTGCATGCACACTGGGCCTTACGACGACGAGCCGACGACCATAGACGCCATGCGCACATTTGCAGCGGAACGGGGCTACGCCCCCGACTTCTCCGAATTCCGCCTGCACCACGAAATCTACCTTTCCGATCCGCGCAAGTGTGTGCCGGAGAAGCTCAAGACCGTGATCCGCCATTCCATCAAGCCGATTTAGCGAAACGAGCGCCGCCGTGCGGTCCGGCTTTTGGGGTTTATCAATTGGCAGTCCGCGATGATCGAGCAGGCTCCTGCCTCCCGGCAGGAGCGTAATTCCTTTAGTCGATTCATCTCGAGGTGCGTTCTTTGCTCATCTTGTGGCGCAGAGTTATGAAACTCCCAAAAGTGTAATCAGATTCGAGTTTTAGGAGCAGCTCTTGAAATGCAGCAGACTCAGGAATCGTGACAGGTACCTCGAGGAAGCGATGCTCTTTCGTGATGCCGACCTTATCAAGGTAAGCACGGGCGCGCGAAGGACAAAGCGCAGGGGACGACCTCTCTAGGCCACACGTTACGCTCTGCGCGTCAAGGCGCTCCTCAAGACGAATTCAAATGAATGAGTGAGCATCATTGTCCCCGAGGACAAAGCGAGGCCGTTTTAGGGGCAGTGAAACTGGATTTATCGATCCTCTTGATCCAATCCAAGTTCTTTCAACTCTTTTTCGTTTTGGATATCTTCAGCGGTATTCTTGCCAGTGACAGCACCGTAGGCCTCTTTTATGCTGTTTTTCACTGCCCATTTGATAACGAAATACAGCGCAATCATCATTCCGAGCAGTTGCGGTGAGTGTCGACATTCGCCGATATAACATGGACACAACGTCCCGTTTGTGTTCTTCAATCGCCTGCACGTTCTTCCTATTCTTGGGTTGTCGAACAAGCCATAGAGAAAAGGAAGAAAACATGGACACCGACAAGACCTGCGCGGAATCGATCGCCAAGCAATACGCGCCCAAAAGCGCCTCCAAGCTCACCGCGCTCAAGAAGCTCGATGCCAAAGCAAAGCGCCCCGCGAACGGCTTCGCCTACAGCTTTGGCCTCGCTTCCTCGCTGTTGTTGGGTGTGGGCATGTGCCTGACCATGGGTGTGCTGGGACCTGGCGAGGGCACGTTGTTTGTGCTCGGAATCGTCCTTGGTATCTTGGGTATCGCAGGCGCAAGCGTGAACCTTGTCCTGTATCGCTGGATTCTGGAAACCTCTAAGAAGAAATACGCCTTTGAGATAATGGAGCTTGCCAAGGGAATTGCCGGCGAATAGCTTTTGGCATCAGGGAGAGGCAGGCTTGGGTGAACAGGCAGCAGAGCAGATACTTTACGACGGCGCAGCTTATGGACGAGGCTTTGCTCGACTTGCTGCAGAACAAGGGCGCGGAGTTCATAACCGTTAAGGAGATTTGCAAGAAGGCCGGGGTGGGGCGCTCTACGTTCTACCTTCACTACCAGGGTGTCCCTGACCTCGTGAAGGAGTGTTCGGAGCATGTGAACACTAAGTTCTTCGAGCGCTTTGAACAAAGCGCCGCAGACACGATCGGGGCTATCCGTACGGCTCCCCTCGACGAGCTCGTTTTCGTAACCGACGAGTATCTGAGGCCCTACCTCGAGTTCGTCCAAGACAACTGCTCCATCTATCGCGCGATGCTCGCAAACGGGCATACGCTGCAAGCTCAGGAGCGATTCGAGGCCCTAGCGAAGCACATCATCGACCCAGTGTTGGAGCGCTTTGGCTATCCCAGCGAGCAGCGGGCCTTTGTCATCAGTTTTTATGTGCATGGGCTCTCTGCCGTGGTACAGGACTGGATTCGGAGCGGCTGCGAAACGCCTATCGATGAGATGGCGCGCATTATCAAAACCTGCGTGCACCCGAACGGCACGAACCGACGTCTTGCCAACGCTAAAGAGAGGCGCGAATGAAACGATGTGACGGCGACGCCCCCTAGGCGCCAAGAGCGCGGGCCGCGCATCCGCCTTGAGAATACTGCGGAAGGAACGGAAAATGAAAGAGGGAATCTACCTTGGTAAAGGGCATGTATCCCTTTCCGCTGCTCGCGCGGGGCGGCTCCAGCCGTGCCGGGATCTCCAGCGCGGCCTCGAAGCCGTTTGCGGCGAGAACCAAGGAGGAGGGTTTCCCGTGATGGCGATAGGACGGAGGGGTTTCTGTAGGCGTGTAACCAGTAGGAGCTACTTATCGAAGCCCGCCGCCGCGGAGCTGCTCCTTGTAGTTCTCGCCCCAAGCTCTCATTGCGTCAAGAACGGGTCTGAGTGTCTGTCCCAGGTCGGTGAGCGAGTACTCCACCCGTGGGGGCACCTCTGCGAACGCTTCACGATGAACGAGCCCCGTTTCCTCCATGGTTCGTAGGTTGCTGGTCAGAACTTTCTGCGAAATCTTGCCGATCGAGCGTTGCAGCTCCTTAAAGCGCATTGTGCCTTTGAGCGAGAGTTCGCGCAGGATGAGCACCTGCCACTTGTTGCCGATGAGCAAAAGCGTTGTCTCCACTGGGCAGGCAGGCAGGTTCTCCAAAGTCGGTGTTGTCATATTCGTGAAACCTCCGTCTGCAATCATGCACGTCATTTACATTAGTTTCCTTTTGGTGCTTACAGCACTTTTATGTGCCTACTTTCCATTATATACCTTTGACGCGTATCGTATGAGCTGCAAGGAAAGCGGCGGCGAGTGCCGCAGGTCGAAAGGAAAGTATGATGACCAAGAAAATCGCAGTTGTAGCAGCGAACGGCAGGGCCGGCAGCCTCATCGTTGAGGAGGCCGTGCGTCGCGGATTCGACGTGACCGCCATCGTACGCGGCGAGAATAGGACCGCCGCTCAGAACTCCGTCATCAAGGACGCACTCGAGCTCACGACGGAAGACCTCGAAGGATTCGATGCCGTGGTGGACGCCGTGGGTGGCTGGACGCCCGAAACCATCCCCGGTATCACCGACGCGGGCATCCACTTGGCTGATGTGCTGGTTGGCACCGATGTGCGCCTGCTCATCGTGGGTGGCGCGGGCTCGCTGTTCGTCAACCCTGAGCATACGGTCACCGTCGATATGGGCCCGAACTTCCCCGATGACTGGAAGCCGCTGTCCGCCGCGGCCGGCAAAGTCCTTGCTCACCTTCGCGAAACGGACGGCCTCAAGTGGACCTTCATTTCCCCTGCTGCTGACTTCCGGGCCGACGGCGAGCGCACCGGTGAGTATATCTTGGCGGGCGAGGAGTTCACGCTCAACAGCCGCGGCGAGTCAACGCTCTCGTACGCTGACTATGCGATTGCCATGGTCGATGAGATCGAGTCCGGTAACCACGTCGCCCAGCGCATCTCGGTTGTGAGCAAGTAGCTTTATGCCGTTTGGGAAATGGGAGGGTCGATGCCAGCCGCGTCGACCCTCCCGTTGCGTACCGGGGCAACCAGTCTTGTTGCCTAAGTTGTGACATCTTAAACAATGGTTGAGTTTCAGAAGGGACGTTTTTGGCACTATCGAGCGTGAGCGTTTTCGTAGGCCTCTTTGATGTCTTCTGGCAAGCCGTCGGGAATCAGTGCCTTCAGCTCAGCCTCGTTGTTGCTCTGATTCAGCTGCTCGTAGTACCAGCATTTGTACTTCAGCATGTCCAGCGCGCGGTTCATGTTCGCGATCTCTAGCTCCATGTGGGCCTTCCGCTCCTCGAACATGGCCTTGCGTTTGGGGTATGTCGATGGACCCTCCGCGCACCATTCCATGAACAGCCGAATGTCCTTGATCTCCATTCCCGCTTTCTTGAGGCATTCGATGACCCGAAGCGCCTCGAGTTCCGTATCGCCGAATTGCCGAATGCCGGACGTCCGCTCCAATGCCGGGAACAATCCCTGCTTGTCGTAATAGCGCAGCGTTGAGGCGGGCAAGCCGAACATCTCCGACACCTGTCCGATTGTGTACATGGCTCCTCCGAATCAATCTCGAATTCATTCCTTGACCTAAAGTCAGGTTTAGGTATTACCTTCATTCTCGTCATTAGAACAGGGATTGCAAAGGGTGTTCCGTAATGCGGAAACAGATTTGCACCTAAACCATCGACAGGGGGAGATCGATCATGGCAATTAGACAGACGGCAGGCAGAGATGCCCTAGGGGACTTTGCCCCCAAATTCGCACAGCTCAATGATGATGTGCTGTTTGGCGAGGTGTGGAGCCGAGAGGGCGAGCTTTCCCTTCGAGACCGCAGCGTGGTGACGGTGGTGGCGCTGATGGCGCAGGGACTGACGGATTCCTCGTTCCAATACCATCTGATGTCCGCAAAGAATAACGGTGTAACCAGGGCGGAGATAGCGGAAATCCTTACCCACGCCGCGTTTTACGCGGGGTGGCCCAAGGCATGGGCGGCCTTCCGCATGGCAAAGGAGGTCTGGGCGGATGACGATGCCGCTGATGCAAAAGCCGAGCACCAAAACGAGATGGCCTTTCCCATCGGTGCCCCCAACGACGCATTCGCGAAGTACTTTATCGGGCAAAGCTACCTCGCGCCTCTATCAACCGAGCAGGTTGGCGTCTACAACGTGACGTTCGAGCCCGGCTGCCGCAACAACTGGCACGTGCACCACGCCAAAAACGGCGGCGGACAGATTCTCATCTGCGTGGCTGGTCGAGGGTTTTACCAGGAATGGGGTAAGCCGGCGCAGAAACTGCACCCTGGCGACGTGGTCAACATTGCCCCAGGGGTGAAGCACTGGCACGGAGCCGCGCCCGACAGCTGGTTCTCCCATCTGGCGCTGGAGGTTCCAGGCGAGGAGATCTCCAACGAGTGGTTGGAGCCTGTGAACGACGAGGAATATCTCAAAGCAACTAACAAGGAAGCATAAACCTCGTCGCACTACTCGTCGCCTTGCTGTGCCACCGAGAGCAGGGCGCCCAAATCGGCTTGGATCGCCCCTGCCTTGCTTCCAAGCTG
>UQNC01000009.1 GCA_900542175.1 uncultured Collinsella sp.
GTCCCGCTCGACCAGGGCGCGCAATTTTTTTAGGTAGGCGACCTCAGCCTCGAGCCTGCGGCAGCGCTCCTCGAGCTCCTGCTCGCGGGTGCGGGCCCGGGGTTTCGACCTCGACCCCCTCGGTCTGCCCTTCGGGCGGGGCCGCAGCGCCTCGGCGCCGCCCTCGCGGTAGAGCCTGCACCAGCGCTCCAGCGGGGATTTCGACCTGATCCCGAACTCGGCCATGGCGTCGGCCTTCGCCATCCCGTCGTCGACCACGGCCGACGCCGCGGCGACCCTCTGCTCGAATGTGTAACTGGATTGTTTCCCGTCCATGGACAGCAGCGCCTCGCTTCCGAACGCCCGGTATACCCACTGCCATTCTCTCACGGTCTCGCGGGGGACGGACAGGGCCTCGGCCGCCGGCTTGCAGCCGACGCCGGCGTCGAAGAGCTCGACGGCCCGCCTCCTGGACTCCAGGTCGTGCTTCGACCTGAGATCTATACTCATGGAAAACCTCCCATTTCCCGATGTCCAAGAAATGGGAGGCAGTTCACTGTCACCTTTGTGGTGGTTTTGGCCTGGGTCTAGAGCGTGTGGCCGTAGGCATTGGCGGCTTTGATGGCGGCGGCGAATTTCTCGTCGGTGAAGGGCTCCGGGTTGCCTTGCTTCCACTCGTTGGTGGCGTGCGCGTACTCGCACAGGGCAGGGATATCAGTCTCGGTAAGCCCGACCTGCTCAAGCGTTACGGGTAGCCCCATCTGCTTGTTGAAGGCAGCATAGCGCTTAAGGTTCTCGGTGTCGCCCGTGTAGGCGAACAACACCAGCACGCCCAGGCTTACGACTTCGCCGTGCAGGTAGGTGCCCTCACGCGGAATGCTGCAGGTGGCGTTGTAGAACGCGTGCGCCACGCTCGAGTTGTAGTAGTAATCGTTCTGGTTGGTCAGGTTCGAGACATAGCCCGTGTTGACCACGATGTCGAGCGCGATCTGCTTGACGGCCTCGCTCGACAGATTCTGACGAACGTCCTCAAGACCCTGAACACCGTAGGTAAACAGCGGCTCGGAGCAGGTGTGGGCAAGAGCCAGGCCAAGGCCGGCGGTGTGCTCCAGGTTGCCGGCGCTCGTGGCGTACTCGACCTCGGGCTGCTTGGACAGGGCATCGCCCACGCCGGCCCAGAAGTACTCCGCCGGAGCCTCGGCGATTATCTTGGGGTTGATGAAGATGTGCGCAGGGCGGTTGGGGTACGAATAGCCCTCGAGCGAGCCTTCGTCATTGTAGACAACGGCAATGGCGGTCGCGGCGGAGCAGTTGGAGCAGATCGTCGGCACGGTAAAGACGATCTTCTTGAGCTCGATGGCTGCCGTCTTGACGGTGTCGAGCGCCTTGCCGCCGCCGCATGCGATAAGCACGTCAGCTTCCTGGCAGGCAGGGGAGTTTACGACCTTGGCGATATTGGCCCGCGTACTGTTGGTGCCGTAGACGCGCGTATCCAGAATCTCGACGTCGGTACCTGCCAGTGCAGCTTCAATGCCAGGAAGAGCTGCGGCCAGTGCCCGCTTGCCACCGATGATCGCGACCTTGGTCGCTCCGTATTCGGCCAGCGCGCCGGGCAGCTCGTCAAAGCAATCCTCGCCGACGGTGTAGTCGCTCATTCCGATCGTGCGCATAGCAACCTTCTTTCGTTCGATAAAGTGCTTACAGGTATTTTGCTCCAAGAGAAGGTCCACGGCCGCAAGAAATTTCGAACGTATAAAACCAGTGTTGAGGGTTTTTCGCCGGCGCGGAACGTGCTAGCATACTCCGCATAAGCGTTGATGGGGACGAGTAGTCGGCCGTCCGCATGCTACAGAGAGCGGGGAGCGCTGAGAACCCGTGCATGCGACCGATGAAAATCACCCCGGAGCTGCGGTCCCAACGGACGTGCCGCGCAGGTTCGTCTTAGTAGACATCGCCGAGATGGTCGTCGATACAGGCCAGCCGAGTAACGGATGCGAGCGCGCGAATACGCGGGCGAGGGCATCTAAGCTGGGTGGTTAAGCGAAGAGCTTTTGCGGGCGTGCAGCCCGTTTTGTGGCGCTTCGTCCCAGCTTGCAGGGACGGGCGCTTTTTTTGGTGCCCATCGGGCGTGCGCGCCCATGACATGAAAGGGGTACCGTGGCAAACGAGTACAAGCAGACGATGAATCTGCCCAAGACCGGTTTTCCCATGCGTGCTGGTCTTTCCAAGTCCGAGCCCAAGCGACTCAAGGACTGGCAGGACAACAAGGTCTACGAGCAGGTTCTGAAGAAGAACGAGGGTCACAAGAAGTTCGTGCTGCACGACGGCCCTCCGTACGCCAACGGTCCGATCCACATCGGCCATGCCATGAACAAGATCTCCAAGGACATGATCAACCGCTACTGGATGATGCAGGGCTATGAGGTTCCCTATGTCCCCGGTTGGGACTGCCACGGCCAGCCGATCGAGCACAAGGTCGAGGAAAAGCTCGGCACCGAGAAGTTCAACCAGACCCCCACGGCCAAGATCCGTGAGCTCTGCAACGAGTTCGCTGTCGAGAACATCGAGCTGCAGAAGGCCGGCTTCCGTCGTCTGGGCGTGCTCGGCGACTGGGACAACCCCTACCTGACGCTCTATCACCAGCATGATGCCGCCGACATCGAGGTCTTCAAGGCCATGTTCGATAAAGGCATGATCTATCGCGGCCACAAGCCGGTTCACTGGTGCAAGCACTGCCACACCGCACTCGCCGAGGCAGAGATCGAGTACTCCGACGAGACGAGCCCGTCCATTTTCGTGCGCTTCGAGATGACCTCCAAGCCCGCCGGCCTTGAGAGCTTCGACGGCCCGGTCGACTTTATCATTTGGACGACCACGCCGTGGACCATCCCCTCCGACCAGGCAGTTTCCCTTAAGCCCGGCGCTGCCTATGTCGCCGTTGAGCACGAGGGTCGTGCCGAGGTCATACTCGAGGACCTGGCCCCCAAGTGCTGCGAGGAGTTTGGCTGGGAGTACACCCCGGTTATGGTCGACGGCAAGCCCTATGTGGTTCCCGCCGAGACCTTCCACCACATCCACTACAAGCAGCCGATCTTTGACGGTGTTGAGGGCGTGGCGCTGCTGGCCGATTACGTCGGTATCGATGACGGTACCGGTATCGTCCACAACTCGCCCGGCCACGGCGTCGACGACTATTTTGCCTGCCTCAAGGAGGGCATCACCGACATCTGCATGCCGGTCGATGACGACGGCAAGTTCTACACCGGTGAGGAGTTTGGCACCGGTGGCCCCTTCAGCGGTATGGATACCGATGAGGCCAACCCGCACATCATCGAGTTCCTGCGCAAGCGCGGCACCCTCGTCCTCGAGAAGAAGATCACGCACAGCTATCCGCACTGCTGGCGCTGCAAGCACCCGGTGCTCTTCCGTGCTACCGACCAGTGGTTTGTCTCGATGGACAAGACCGGTTTGCGCGAGCAGGCTGGCAAAGAGGTCCGCGAGAACGTCAAGTGGTATCCGGCCCACGCGGCAAACCGCATCGGCGCCATGGTCGAGCAGCGTCCCGACTGGTGCATCAGCCGTCAGCGCAACTGGGGCGTGCCCATCCCGAGCTACACCTGCGCCGACTGCGGCGAGAAGGTCATGAACGACGCCACGCTCGACGCCGTCATCAAGCTCTTCCACGAGAAGGGCTCCGACGCCTGGTTCACCGACGCTCCCGAGAGCTACCTGGGCGAGGCCTGCGTCTGCCCCAAGTGCGGCGGCCATCACCTCAAGGCCGATAAGGACATCCTCGACGTGTGGTGGGATTCCGGCGTCTCCTGGAAGGCCGTCTGCGAGTACCGTCCCGAGCTGGAGTATCCGGCGGATGTGTACCTCGAGGGCTCCGACCAGCACCGCGGTTGGTTCCAGAGCTCGCTGCTCACCTCGGTGGGTGCCAACGGCCATGCTCCGTACAAGGCGGTCGTCTCTCAGGGCTTCACGCTCGATGGCCAGGGCCGCAAGATGTCCAAGTCGCTCGGCAACGTCATCGACCCCAACAAGGTCTGCGACGAGATGGGCGCCGACATCATCCGTCTGTGGGTTGCCTCCGTCGATACCAGCTCCGACGTTTCCATCGACCACGAGATCCTTGCTCGTACGTCCGATGCCTACCGTCGTTTCCGCAACACACTGCGCTTCTTGCTCTCCGAGCTCGAGGGTCAGTTTGAGCCCGAGACCGACGGCGTCGCCTTTGCCGACTTGCTGCCGCTCGACAAGCTCATGGTTGCCCGCCTAACCCAGGTTCAGGCCGAAGTCGACGATGCCTACGCCAGCTACGAGTTCCCGCGCGCCTACCGTGCGCTCTACGACTTTGTGGTTACCGAGCTCTCCAACGTGTACCTCGACGCCCTGAAGGACCGTCTGTACTGCGATAAGCCCGGCTCGCTCGAGCGTCGCAGCGCCCAGACCGTGCTGGCCGAGCTCTTCTCGATGCTCATGCGCGACCTGCAGCCGATCCTGTCCTACACGGTTGACGAGGCCATGGCATATGCGCCCGCCGGCTGCGTCGACCACCAGAAGTACGCCGCGCTGCTCGATTGGTACAAGTCGCCCATCACGGTCGACGAGGCCAATGAGTTTGAGGGCGTGCTCGAGGCTTCGCTCGAGCTCCGTAGCTCCGTGACCAAGGCCCTTGAGGATGCCCGTTCTGCCGGCACCTTTACTAAGAGCCAGCAGGTCCGCGTCAAGGCGGTCGTTCCCTCCGAGATGTACGCGCTGCTGACCGGCGACAAGGCCGTCGACCTGGCCGAGTTCTACATCGTCTCCGATGTTGAGCTTACCCAGGGCGAGGAGCTCTCCGTTGCCATCGAGGCTGCCGAGGGCGAGTGCTGCGACCGTTGCTGGAACTACCGCACCACCGTCGGCGAGTACAACGGCCATGCACATATTTGCAAGCGCTGCGCCGGTGCTTTGTAGGTTACGGCGTTCGTAGAACGCCGTAACCTACCGACGCTGCAAACGCCCCTAAGCGGCAATTGGGGGTTCCGCCGTTCTGCCGAACGGCGGACCTGCCGACGCTGCGCGGGCCGCATTTGGACAATCTGACGTTCAATTTCAAGGGCGCGACCGAAAGGTCAGCGCCCTTTCATTTCACGTCACCTTGTCTCAAATGCGACCCGCTCGCTCATTTATGCTCTACCTGCGGTGTTTCCGTTCTTGGGAGATTTGTCGCTTCTTGCTTGCGTCAATGTATGATTATCTACTGCGTTAAACGTAATTCGATGTTCTTGAGGGTAGGGGATTGATTTGGGTCGTACTGGGGATATGACGCCGCCTTTGCGTTGGCGGTTGGGTGTTGCTGGTGGGGTGGCGCTGGTTGTGCTGCTTGTTGACCAGTTGACCAAGCTTGCGGTTCGTGCCGTGGGCGATGCACTGCATGTGACCGTCATCCCCGGCGTGATCGACTTCCTGTTTGTCCGCAATATCGGCGCTGCCTTTAGCATGGGCGAGGGACATGGCATTGCGTTTGCCGTGCTGGCGCTGGCGGTCATTGTCGCTATTGCCGTGTACCTCGTTCGTGCACCCCAGCTCGCCCATCTTGAGGTTGTGGGCATGGCGATGGTTGCGGGCGGTGCTATCGGCAACGCTATCGATCGTTTGGCCTTTGGCTTCGTGACCGATTTTATTGCCACCGCCTTCATCGACTTTCCCGTCTTCAATGTGGCCGATATCGGCATTACGGTCGGTGTTGTGCTGGCGCTTATCGGTTACATGTTCTTGAGTCCCGCCGCTCGCGAGGTCGATGCGACTGCTGAGCTCAATGCCCGTGATGAGGCCCGCGCTAAGCGCAAAGCCAAGCAGCGTGGGGAGCGTGCCCGCAAGATTCGCGAAAGGAATGAGCGCTAATGGCCGACATCCATATTCTCGTTGCCGACGATTCCGCTGGTCAGCGTCTTGACGCCTATCTGGGTGCCAACGATGGCTGTCCCACGCGCTCTGCCTGTGCGCATCTGATCGAGGGCGGTGCCGTTGCCGTCAACGGCGAGACCTGCCTGTCAAAAAAGTATGCCGTGCGCTCCGGTGACCGCATCTCGGTCGACCTTCCCGAGCCGCACGATCCCACCGATGTGATTCCCGAGGCCATCCCGCTCGACATTCGCTATGAGGACGACTATCTCATTGTGCTCTCCAAGCAGCGTGGCCTGGTGTGCCATCCTGCGCATGGTCATGAGAGCGGTACGCTCGCGAATGCCCTGGTCTATCACTGCGGTATCGACCATCTGGGCACCGTGCAGGGCGAGGATCGCCCCGGTATCGTGCATCGTTTAGATCGCGATACCTCGGGTCTCATGCTTGCGGCAAAGGACGACGACACGCAGCGCGCGCTTCAAAATCTCATTCGCACGCGCACGCTCGATCGTCGCTATATCACGCTCGTTCACGGTCACATCGCCATGGACGAGGGCACCATTAACACCGGCATTGCCCGCTCTACGCGTGACCGTGTCAAGATGGCGGTTTCGGACGATCCTTTCGCGCGCCAGGCCATTACGACCTTTAAGGTCCTTGAGCGCTTTGATTCCACGCGTTTTGATGACGGCTATACGCTCGTCGAGTGCCACCTGTTTACGGGCCGCACACATCAGATTCGCGTGCATATGCGTCATATCAACCACGCCTGCGTGGGCGATCCACTTTACGGCAAGTGCGATGCGCGCGCCGACCAGGGCCTGACCAGGCAGTTTCTGCATTCCTGGCGCGTGGCGTTCGAACATCCCGTGACGGGGGAGCGCATTGAGTGCCGCGACGAGTTGCCGTGGGATCTCGCTGCGGTTCTCGACGATCTGGCTCCGCGCTCGCTCGGTCGCACGGCCGCTGGAGATGAAATCGTTCCGCAGCTCGGTCTGCTCGAAGCCTAGCCAGTATTAGGTGGTTTCTTGAACTCGGTAAGCCTGCGGTAAGATATACGGTTGTTTACGTAACGCGTTGCTGGGAGCCTGCATGCTCGCCTTTTTACAAACCAACACACCCATCGTGATCTTCAACCAGATTGTCGTCACGCTGCTCACGGTCTGCTTTCTGTACCAGGTGGTCTTCTTTGTCATTGGCGCTCTTCGTGGCGAGGTCGCGCCTCCCAAGGCCAAAAAACTCCACCGTTATGCCTTCTTTATCGCGGCACATAACGAGGAGGCCGTGATTGCCAACCTCGTTCGCTCCATCAAGGATCAGGATTATCCGTCCGAGCTTATCGAGGTCTTCGTGGTCGCCGATGCCTGTACCGATAACACGGCACAGCTCGCGCGCGAGGCGGGCGCCATCGTCTATGAGCGCAATGACCTGGCCCGTAAAGGCAAGAGCTGGGTCATGGACTTTGGTTTCGATCGCATTCTCAACGAGTATCCCGACACGTTTGAGGGCTACTTTATCTTCGACGCCGACAATGTTATCTCCCGCGATTACGTCTCCAAGATGAATGATGCCTTTGACCAGGGTTTCCATGTGGTCACGAGCTACCGCAATTCCAAGAATTTCGGAAGTTCCTGGATCTCGGCGGCTAATGCCACGTGGTATCTGCGCGAGGCGCGCTTTCTCAACAACGCCCGCAACATCTGCAAGACGTCTTGCGCCGTCTCGGGTTCGGGCTACCTTATCTCCGCCAGTGTCATCGAGGGCATGCACGGTTGGCAGTTCCATACGCTGACCGAGGATATTCAGTTCACCACGTTCTGCGCCATTCACGGCATTCGCATCGGTTATGCGCCGGCGGAGTTCTTTGACGAACAGCCCGTGACGTTTAAGGCGTCCTGGAAACAGCGCATGCGGTGGACCAAGGGCTTTTACCAGGTGTTCTTTACCTACGGTAAGCATCTGGTCAAATCGACCTTCCGCTACCATCGCTTTGCCGCCTACGACATGTTTATGACCATCGCTCCGGGCATGCTGCTGTCCCTGATCTCTATGCTCGCCAATGCCACGTTCCTTATCGTGGGTGGGCTTTCGCACGGCTTCTTGGCCACCGAGGTCGAGATGCAGGCTTGTGCCGCCTCGCTCATTATGACCTTCGTGATGATGTACCAGACCTTCTTTATCCTGGCGCTACTCACGACCATCTTCGAGTACAAGCACATTCATTGCGCGCAAAAGTGGCGTTTAGTGACCAACCTGTTTACCTTCCCGATCTTTATGTTCAGCTATATCCCCATCACGGTGGCTGCTCTGTTCCTAAAGGTCGACTGGGTCCCGACGCAGCACGCCGTCAACGTTACTCTCGACGAGGTCATGCAAGGCGCCAAATAACCACCACCAAAACCACCGCATAGGGGACAGGCACCTTTGTGGTGGTTTTTGCGTTTGAGCAGCTGACCATGGAGGTGCACAATGTCCTACATCCCATTTTGGATTTGCATCTTTGCCGGTGCGGTGGTTGATGCCCGTGAGCGACGCTTTCCCAATGAGCTTGCCGGCGCGTGTGCCGTGGCGGCGTTAGCAGGCGTTTGGCTCGACAAAGGTGTTAATACGGCGCTTGACCACGCCGGTCTTGCGGTCATCGTCTACCTTGCCCTTGTGCTCACTGAGTCGCTCTGGCGGCACCTCCGTCAAGCCCCCGGCATCGGCATGGGAGATGCCAAGGCACTCTTCGCGCTTTGCACGCTCGACCCTATGGGTGGCATCGTGGCATTTGCCGCCGCGCTCCTGGTCCTTGCCCTCTTTTGCCTCTTCACAAAATCACGCTCCCTGCCATTGCTCCCGTTTTTAGTGCCGATTTTTGCCATAATCGAGGTTGTGGGCTGCACTTTGTAACCGATTGCGCATCCTTCTTAAGGAGCATGCCATGGCAACTAATCAAGAAACGGCCGTCATTAAGGCGCGCATGGACCGTATTCCCTCGGCGTTGTCGCCCGAACTTGTCGAGCGCATTGCCGCCGATCGTGCTTCGGGCTATGTTAACCCGTATCGTTGCAACGACGATCAGGTCATTCGTCGAATTGATCGCGCCGCCGACAAAGGCACGCTTATGCGTCCGGCGTTTATGCGCGATACTGAAAAGATACTTCATCTTCCGGCGTACACCCGTTATGCAGGCAAAACGCAGGTCTTTAGCTTCCGTAGCAATGACGATCTGTCACGCCGCGGTTTGCACGTGCAGCTCGTCTCCCGCATTGCGCGCGATATCGGTCGCGCCCTGGGGCTCAATTGCGATCTGATCGAGGCGATTGGCCTGGGTCACGACTTGGGACACACGCCTTTCGGCCATGCCGGCGAGCGCTTCCTCAACGATATCTATCATGAGCGTACGGGGCGTTATTTTTTCCATAACGTGCAGTCGGTCCGCGTGCTCGACACGCTGTACGGCCGCAACGTGTCGCTCCAGACGCTCGACGGCGTGCTATGCCATAACGGCGAGTACGAGAAGCGTGTGTTTGAGCTGTCGGACATGAGCTCCTTTGACCAGTTTGACCAGACGGTTGAGGATTGCATTGCCACGGGCTATAGCGCAATTGAGCATCTGCGTCCCATGACGCTCGAGGGCTGCGTGGTTCGCATCTCGGATATCCTTGCCTACGTTGGGCGCGATCGCCAAGACGCCATTGCGGCGGGCCTGCTGTCACCCGACGCCTTTGATGATGGCCGGGGCGGTGCCTACAACAGTTGGATCCTCACGCACGCTTCCATCGATATCGTTGAGCACAGCTATGGTAAGCCGCGCATCGAGATGAGCGAGGACCTGTTTGAGGAAATTCGCCGAGCCAAGCGCGAGAACTACGAGAAGATCTATAGCAAGGGCGGTATCGAAGGCGATTCCGAGGCGGAGCTGCGCGAGGCGTTCGTAAAGCTCTACGACCGTTGCCTGCGGGATCTAAACAGTGGCGACGAGTCCTCTTACATCTTTAAGCACCATATTTCGCGCATCGAGCAGCAGCTTTCCTACTACGATCGAGCCTATGCCTGGCAGGACGACAAAGATCAAGCGGTGGTGGATTACATCGCGAGCATGACGGATGGCTATTTCTGCGAGCTCACGAGCAAGTTGTTCCCGGGATTGAAGTTTCCGCACCGTACCTATATTAACGAACGGTAGTTCGTATATATTCGGTATACTGTTGACGAACAAAGCTTTTGATTGATGCATGGGATGGCTATGGACGACCTTTTTTCTGTCTCGACGCGCGAGCGTTCCTTTAAAAATGCGCCGCTCGCGGTGCGCATGCGTCCCAATTCGCTCGACGAGTACGTGGGTCAGCAAAAGGCCGTCGGTAAGGGCTCGTGGCTGCGTGCCGCGATCGAGCACGACGTGCTTTCGAGCGTGATTCTGTACGGGCCTGCCGGTACGGGCAAGACGACGCTGGCCCACATTATCGCCAACCATACCAAGAGCGAGTTTGTCGAGGTCAGCGCCGTCACGGGTACCGTGAAGGACCTGCGTCGTGTGATTGATGAGGCCAAGACGCGCCTGAATACGTACGACCGCCGCACCATTCTATTCATCGATGAGATTCACCGCTTCTCTAAGTCGCAGCAGGATGCCCTGCTGCATGCAGTTGAGAACCGTACCGTCATTATGATTGGCGCTACGACGGAGAACCCGTACTTCGAGGTCAACTCGGCACTGCTCTCACGTGGTCGCGTCGTGGAGCTTGAGCATCTGAAGGATGAGGATATCGCCACGCTTATTGAACGTGCGCTTGAGGCGCCGCAGGGCTTGAACGGTAAGTTCTCGGCCGATGAGGATACGGTCAAGACCATCTGCACGCTGGCAGCGGGTGACGCTCGCTCGGCGCTCACGACGCTCGAGCTTGCGAGCGAGATTGCCGTCACGCGTCCCGATACCGAGGGAACGCCAGCGCCCGCGGCGGGGGAGCGCTATCCCATCACCGTGGATGACGTAAAGATTGCCAACCCGCGTCGCGGCTTTACGTATGACAAAAACGGCGACATGCACTACGACATCATCAGTGCGTTCATCAAGTCCATGCGCGGTAGCGACCCCGATGCCACGATCTATTGGCTCGCGCGCATGATCGATGCTGGGGAGGATCCTAAGTTTATCGCTCGCCGCATTATGATTCACGCTTCTGAGGATGTTGGCAACGCCGACCCGCAGGCGCTTTTGGTGGCGCATGCCGCGTTTAAGTCTGCCGAGGTCATTGGCTATCCCGAGTGCCGCATTAACCTGGCTCAGGCTGCACTCTATGTGTGCTTGGCGCCAAAATCCAACGCGTGTGAGGCTTCGATCGATGCGGCGCTGGCCGATATCCATTCTAGTGGGCTTCGCGAGGTGCCGAGTTATCTGCGCGATCGCCATCGCCCGGGCAGCGATGAATACGGTGTGTATAAGTATCCACATGATTATCCCGAAGGCTGGGTCGATCAGCGCTATTTGCCCGATGGCTTGGAACGCGGTGCATTTTGGCAGCCTGCCGGGCGCGGCTGGGAAGAGTGGCGCGTAGAGCAAAGCGAACGCGACCGCAGCGGGAATGCACCGAGGTAGCTGCTGATAATTTTGTCCCACGTTGCTGCTCTTGGCATGTTCGGTCCCCTTTGGGGTACCATGAAAAGCGTCTGTATTTCGATTCTTCCGGGAGGCTTGTATGAGTCCCATTCAAATCGCCCTGCTGCTGCTCGCCGTTGCCGGCGTGTGGGCCATCGCTGAGCTCGCGCTTACCCTGCGCAAGACCCGCAATGTTGTCGACTCGCTCGATAAGACCGTGAACGACCTCAACAACACCATCGCCGAGGCTCAGCCTGTGGTGGCAAAGCTCGATGGCGCTGTCGATGAGCTTACGCCGGCGCTTGCCCAGATGGAGCCGCTGCTTAAGTCGAGCAAGACGGCAGTTGATGCCCTTACCTCCAATCTCGTAGAGGTCGAAGCCGTGGTTCGCGACATTTCCGAGGTTACGGGCAGCATGGCCGAGGCCAGCAATGCTGTGTCGAGCGTGACCGACTCTGCCGCCGGTGCTGTGCAGAAGCTCTTCAATAAGGTGAAGGCTCCTGCAGCCGACGCCGATCGCAAGCTCGCCGCTGCCGCTGCGGAGGCCGAGCAGCCTACCGAGCGCGTCCTAATTGGCGAGGACGAGGCCGCCGCGGGCGACGATGATGGTCAGAAGTCTGTATCCAAGCCGGCTCAGTATTACACCTATACGCCCGCCGAGACCTCTGAGGAGTCCTGCGATGAGTAGCGAAGCAACCTGCCCTATCACGCTGACCGTTGCCGGTGACCCGCGTCTCGCTCGCCTTGTGCGCATGACGGCAGCCAACGTTGGTGCCCTGTGCTCTATGTCTGTCGATCGCATCGAGGACATCCGCATGGCTGCTGAGGAGGCTTTCATCTTTGGTTGCACCGCGGTCGACTGCGATGACATCACCATCAAATTCGATGTCGATGAGACCCACGTTGGCATGACTATTACCTTTGGCGACCAGGCTACGGTCGATGAAGACGACCAGGCTGCGGTGTATGCCGAGCTCATCCTCGCGAGCGTGTGCGACTTCTACGAAAAGACTACGGCGCCCCTGACGCTTTCCCTCGACCTCAAGGCGGATATCTAATATGACCGAACGTTCCCGGAGCGGAAAGACCGCTTGGGACAAGGAGAAAACTCGCGAGCTGTTTCGTCGTTACAAGGAGACCGGTGATCCGGACGCCCGTGAGCAGCTCGTCATGTCCCATATGAACCTGGTAAGGTTTCTTGCCAACAAATTTAAGAATCGCGGCGAGCCGCTCGACGACCTCATGCAGGTCGGCTATCTGGGCTTGCTCAAGGCTATCGACCGTTTTGATCCCGAGCGCGGACTCGAGTTCACGACGTTTGCGACACCCACTATCCTGGGCGAGATCAAACGCCATTTTCGCGACAAGGGCTGGAGTGTGCGCGTACCGCGTCGTCTGCAGGAGCTCTCGGCCAAGGTCAACCAGGCTACTGACAAACTTACCAACGAGCTGCAGCGTTCGCCCAAGGTTGAGGAGATCGCTGAGTATCTAGATGTGACTGTCGATGAGGTCCTCGAGGCTATGGAATCGTCTTCGGCCTATACCTCGGTGCCCATCGAGGCTCCTGGTGCGTCCGATTCCGACGATGCGCCCTCGATTCTCGACCGTTACGCCGACGATGACAACGAGCTCGACTTTACCGATGACCGCCTGGTGATCGAGGAAGCCATCCGCGATTTCTCGCCGCGTGAGCGCGAGGTGATCGAGCTGCGCTTTGTGAAGGGCATGACCCAGATCGAAATTGCCAAGAAGCTGGGCATCTCGCAGGTGCAGGTCTCGCGTCTGCTGCGCCGCACGCTTAAGAAGATTCAGGACAAGATCGACCCCGACGGAGTGATGATTCGTTCATGAGTGAGCACCCCCAACAAACCGATCGCGTGCTGCGCGACACCCGCGTTCTGACGCTGCGCATTTGGGCTGTTGTCGGCTGCATTGTTATTGCTGCTGTCATCTTTAACCTTATGGGCATCCTGGCGCCGGTTATCGAGTTTCTCGCTGTCGGCTCCATCATTGCTTTTGTGATGTCCCCGATCACCAATTGGCTCGAGCACCATGGCGTGAATCGCGGCATCGGTTCGCTTATCGCGCTTATTGTTGTTGTTGCCGTGCTCGTCGGTGTCGTTTGCATCTTGTCGCCGATTCTCTTTGGTCAGATCATGGAAGTCCTGAGCCGCCTGCCCGAGCAGCTTCGTGTTGCGGGTGGCGATCTCAATGAGATGATCTCGCATGCCAAGACGCTCAATAACACGCCGCTCAAGGAGTATTTGGACGATAATCTTTCGTCGCTGGTTACCGTGGCATCGAAGTATGTGTCTCAGATTGCTGCCGAGCTTGGCCGCGGTGTGTTCCCGCTCATCACCAATACGGCCTCGCAGTTGTTCGTGATCTTCCTTGGCCTGGTGCTTGCCTACTGGATGGCCTGCGACTACCCTCGCATGCATCACGAGATTTGCACCATCATCGGTCAGGAGAAGGAGACCTCGTACCGCTTTATGGTCGCCATCCTTTCTCGCTCTGTCGGCGGCTACATGCGCGGTATGGTCGTGACGTCCATCTGCGGTGGTTTCCTCGCCTTTATCGGTTTTATGATCATCGGCCATCCGTATGCGGCGCTCATGGCCATCTTTACCGGCATCATGCATTTGGTTCCGGTCGTCGGTCCCTGGGTGAGCGCAGCAATCGCCACAGTGCTCGGTTTCATGTTCAGCCCCATGTTGGCGTTATGGACGCTCATCGTGACGATGGTCGCTCAAAACGTCACCGATAACGTAATTTCGCCTAAGGTCATGCAGAGCTCGGTGCAGGTGCATCCCATCATGAGCCTCACGGCGCTCGTTATTGGCTCGGCACTCATGGGTCCTATTGGCATGATCATTGCCATTCCGCTGTGCGCAGCCCTCAAGGGCATTTTCGTCTACTACTTTGAGAACGAGACCGGCCGCCAGTTTGTGGCATACGATGGCGCCGTGTTTAAGGGCACGCCGTATCGCGATGCCGAGGGTAACCCTGTTGCCGCCTACGATGCGCTTGGGGACGATACGTTCATTTATGAGTCCGAGCTCATCGGCAACGAGACCGCGCCCGAGGCCCAGGCTATGCCCAAGCCCGAGCTCGATAATCCTTGGATTAAGCTCTCGGGTCTTCAGCCCGACGCGACGGGCTTTTTCAAGAACCCTTTCGCTAAGGATGACGATTCCAATACGGACGACGACACCAAAACCGGCATCGACGGCTCCATGGATGATTCGGATTCCAAATAAGCTCCGTTAACGTTTCTTGATATTGTAAAAGACAAGAAACACGAGCAAAGCGACTGATAAGGGGCCGGCTACATAGAAATAGAGAATGTCAATTGCGCGTAGAGGGCAATAAGCGTTGTCGCCGGATGTCACTGCATACAGTACGTAGCCAAATGCTGGTTGGTTTGCGTACCATTGGGAGAAGGCCAAGAGCGCTAAAAGTACTACTACCAGAAGTGCATTCAGGATAAATCGTTTGCTTTTCATCGATCGCTCCTTCCGGGTGAACTTTATTATGTAATTCTACAGCAGTCATTTGTTATTTTAAGAATTTGACTGTCCTAAATAACATGCACTTTCGCTGGAGGGTCGCTGTTTGGCGGCCCTCTTTTTTGCACAGTCGCGGTGGGATGGTAATATCGTTACGTTTGAACTGTTTCGATGTGAAACCGAGGAGATTCCCTCTATGAGTGCTGACTACCCGTCAATGACTACGGCCGAGATTCGCTCTAAGTTCCTCAACTTCTTTGAGGAGCGCGGTCTTAAGCTCTATCCTTCTTCGTCCCTCGTCCCCGACGATCCTTCGCTGCTGCTTGCCAACGCCGGCATGAACCAGTTTAAGGAGTACTATCAGGGTAAGAAGACCATGAAGGAGATCGGCGCGATCTCCTGCCAGAAATGCGTCCGCACCAACGACATCGACTGCATCGGCGAGGACGGCCGTCACCTGTCGTTCTTCGAGATGCTCGGCGATTTCTCTTTTGGCGGCGTCTCCAAGGAGCAGGCTTGCGCATGGGCCTTTGAGCTCATCACCAAGGAGTTCAAGCTGCCGCTCGACCGCCTGTACTTTACCGTCTTTACCGAGGACGACGAGACCCACGACGTGTGGCGTTCTCTGGGCGTTGCCGAGGACCACATCTCCCGCCTGGGCGAGGACGACAACTTCTGGGCCGCTGGCCCCACCGGCCCCTGCGGTCCGTGCTCCGAGATCTACTTTGACATGGGCGAGGAGGTCGGCTGCGGCAGCCCCGACTGCAAGCCCGGCTGCGACTGCGACCGCTTCCTGGAGTTCTGGAACCTCGTCTTTACCCAGTACGACCGTCAGGAGGACGGCTCCATGCCGGAGCTGCCGCACCGCAACCTCGATACGGGCATGGGCCTGGAGCGCATGGCCGCTATCATGCAGCACAAGACTGCTAACTACGACGGCGATCTGATGCAGCACCTCATCAAGCTGGGCGAGGAGATCAGCGGCAAGACCTATGACGCTGACGATTACTCCGGCGCCAGCCGTTCTCTTCGCATCATCGCCGACCACTCCCGTGCCGTCGACTTCATGATCTCTGACGGCATCCTGCCCGGTAACGAGGGTCGCGAGTACGTCCTTCGCCGCCTGCTCCGTCGTGCCGTGTTCCACGGTCGCCTGCTGGGCATCGAGGGCGCTTTCCTGACCAAGTTCATCGACGAGGTTAACGCTCAGATGGGCGAGGCCTATCCCGAGCTGCTCAAGAACGTCGCGCTCGTCAAGGGTATCGTTGCCTCCGAGGAGGAGCGCTTCTCCACGACGCTCGACAACGGTCGCGTCTATCTGGATGAGGCACTGGCAGCGCTTGCCGAGGGCGCCGTGCTTCCGGGCGATGTTGCCTTTAAGCTGCACGACACCTTTGGTTTCCCCATCGACCTAACCGTCGAGATCGCCGGCACCGCTGGCCACGACGTCGACATGGACGGCTTCATTGCCTGCATGGAGGACCAGAAGGCCCGCGCCCGCGCCAATGCCAAGGGCGACGCCTGGGGCAGCTTCAACGACGTGTGGGTTGAGCTTTCCGACAAGGTCGTCGCGACCGAGTTCGACGGCTATGACAACGATGTGATCGAGGGCGCCAAGGTTGTCGCCATCGTGCGCAACGGCGAGTCCGTCGAGTCCGCTGCCGCCGGCGAGGACGTCGAGGTTGTGCTCGACCGCACCCCGTTCTATGCCGAGATGGGTGGTCAGCAGGGCGATGCCGGCAAGCTTTCCGCCGAGGGCGTTGTTCTGACCGTTGCCGACACCAAGAACCACAACGGCCTGTATGCCCACGTCGCGCACGTTGCCGATGGCACGCTGACTGTCGGTGCCGCTGTTACCGCCGCGCTCGACGCCGAGCGCCGTGGCTTCCTGCGCCGCAACCACACCGCCACGCACCTGCTCGACGCCGCCCTTAAGCAGGTCCTGGGCGAGCACGTCTCCCAGGCCGGCTCGCTGGTGACGCCCGAGCACCTGCGCTTTGACTTCACGCACTTCGAGGCTCTGTCCTCCGAGCAGCTCAAGGCTGTCGAGGACCTGGTCAACCAGCAGATCTTCGCTTCCAAGCCGGTCGTGACACGTGTCATGGGCATCGACGAGGCTAAGGCCGCCGGCGCTGTCGCTCTGTTTGGCGAGAAGTACGGCGATGTCGTCCGCGTCGTCTCCGTGGGCGCCGAGGACCAGCCGTTCTCCCGCGAGCTCTGCGGTGGCACGCACGCTGCCAACACTGCTGAGATCGGCCTGTTCAAGATCATTTCCGAGTCCTCTACGGGCTCGAATGTCCGTCGTATCGAGGCCGTGACCTCTAAGGGTGCTCTCGACTATATGGCCGACCGCCTGGCGCTCGTCGACGCCGCCGCCGCTGCGCTCAAGTGCCGCGTAGACGAGGTTCCCGCTCGCGTGGAGAACCTGCAGGCCGAGCTGCGCGAGACGTCCAATAAGCTCAAGAAGGCTCTGACCGGTGGCTCCTCCGACGCCATCTCCAGCGCCATCGAGGGCGCCGTCGAGCTCGACGGCTATAAGCTCGTTGTCGCTGAGCTCCAGGGCCTTGAGGCTGCCGACCTGCGCAACGTATGGGATACCGTGCATCAGAAGGTCGCCGGCCCTGTCGCTTGTGTCGTCGCCAGCGTGACTGAGAAGGGCACTCCGGCCCTGCTCGCTGCCGGCTCCGATGACGCCGTCAAGGCCGGTTTCCACGCCGGTAACGTGATCAAGCAGATCGCGGGTCTGGTCGACGGTCGCGGTGGCGGTCGTCCCAACATGGCCCAGGCCGGTGGCAAGAATGCTGTCGGCATCGCCGATGCCCTCGCGGCCGCTAAGACCGCGCTCGGCGCCTAAGAATCTAAGAAGTCGCTGTGGTTGCGCTCGCGCTGGACATAGGGGAGACCAGGATCGGCATCGCCGTCTCGAGCCGTGATGGCAAGATGGCGATGCCCGTCAAGGTGCTTCCGGCTGCCGAGGTCACCGGTATGGCCAAGACGTTCCGCTACCTGGTTGAGGACTATGAGCCCGACATCCTGGTAAGCGGACGTCCCCTGACCATGGCCGGTGAGCCCGGCCCTCAGGCCGAGCGCGTTGCCGCTGTGGCCCAAAAGATTGCCGACGAGCTCGATCTTCCGTTGGAGTTTGAGGACGAGCGTTTGTCCTCGCAAGAGGCCAAGCGTATCCTGCGCGAGCAGGGACTCAACGAAAAGCAGATGAGGGGCAAGATCGACATGATTGCCGCCAGCCTGTTTTTGCAGACGTGGCTCGATCGTAAAAACGAGGAGGTTTCGCATGCCTAGTGCTTCCGATCCGCGCCAGCCGAATCGTACACAGCAGCCGGCGTCGCGCCCTGCCCAGCCTGGCCAGCGTCCGGCACAGCCGACGCAGCGCGCAGCTCAGCCTGCCGCGCGCCCGGCGCAGTCCTTCTCTCGTTCGGCCCAACCTGTTCAACGGACGGGTCAGCAGCCTTCTGCTCGTTCGGTTCAGCATTCGGCTTCTCACGCGGCTCAGCAGCCCACTGCTCGTACGGCCCAGCCTGCAGGCGGCACCCGCTTTAAGCAGCAGGCACCTACCCAGCGAACGCAGGCCCCCCAATCGCATTCGCATCACGCTCGTGGTTCGCATGGCGTTGCTCCGGCGACCCGCTCGAGCTACAACACGCATGCTCGTCGCGGTGCTCAAAAGAAAAGCTCCCCGGTGCCTATGATTATCGGTGGCGTTGTTGCCGTGCTTGCGCTTGTCGCGATCGTTTTCTTTGTCGTGCCAGCCGTCAAGGGCTTCTTTGGCGGTGAGGGTGCGAAAGTCGTTGCAGGCCAGCAGGTTACTATCACGATTCCCGACGGTGCCTCGGGTGACAGCATCGCTTCGATTCTCTCCGAGAATCATATCGTCGAAAATCCCAAGGATTATTATGCGGCGGTGAAAAAGCTCAACGCCGATATGTCGCTCAAGCCTGGTGATTATTCGTTCACCACACTCATGGATGCGACCAAGGTTGTTCAGCAGCTCATGGAAGGCCCCAACGCGGGCTCCAATGCGCTGACTATCCCTGAGGGCCTGACGGTCGATCAAGTCGCCGACCGTGTGGCCCAGGCCTACGACAGCATCTCTAAGGAAGACTTCCTCAACCAGGCCAAGGCCTCCAACTACGTGGACGACTATAGCTTCCTTAAGGGCGCCGCTAACGACTCGCTCGAGGGTTTCTTGTTCCCCAAGACCTATTCGTTGGGTGATTCGCCGACGGCCGATGGCGTGATTCGCGCTATGCTCGATCAGTTTAAGACCGAGTACAAGTCGCTTGACTTTGCGAACTGTGAAGCCAAGATTAAGGAGCGCTATGGCGTGGAGATGTCCGACTACGACATCGTCAACTTGGCCTCTATCGTTGAGCGCGAGGGCCTCAACGCCGACCAGCGCGCGCACGTGGCCTCGGTCTTCTACAACCGCCTTGCCGGCAAGCTCGACGGTCTGCGCTATCTCAACAGCGATGCGACCATGATGTATGTCACCGGTGGCGAGGTTACCGCCGACGACCTGCAGAGCGATAGTCCGTATAACACCTATAAGCACGAGGGTCTGCCACCCACGCCCATCTGCTCTCCGTCGCTCGAGGCACTCAAGGCCACGCTTGAGCCGACCGACTCCGATGACCTGTATTTCTACATTACGCAGGACGAGGAGTACTTCTCGCAAACCTACGAAGAGCATCAACAGTCTTGGAATTAGCATGAGGATTTTTAGCCCCAAACGTTACGTTGCCTCGGTCGATCGCATCGACCTTGATACCCTGTGGGCCGACGGCAAACGCGCCATTCTGCTCGATCGCGATAACACCTTGGTGCCGCGCGACACCGAGCAGGTTCCCGCCGCGGTTTCCGCGTGGCTCGATGCCGCCCGCGCCAAAGGCTTTAAGCTGTGCATGGTGTCCAATAACTGGCATCGCGACCAGGTCATGAGCTCTGCACGCGAGCTGGGACTCGAGGCCATCAGCCACGCCATGAAGCCGGCGCCGTTTGCCCTCAAGGCGGGTCTTAAGCGCCTCGGCGCCACGGCCGACGAGGCGGTGCTGATCGGTGATCAGCTCTACACTGACGTGTGGAGCGGCAACTTCGCCGGCGTCGATACCATCTTGGTTAAGCCGCAGGCGACGCAGGACCTGTGGTATACGCAGATCTTCCGTATCTTTGAGCGCCGGGCCCTGCGCGACCTTCCCTGCGAGGATTAGGTCTCGCTATGTCCCAGCACACCAAACACGGCTGCGACCATATCTTCTTTATCGGCTTTTTGGGCGCGGGCAAATCGACGCTCGCGCGCAACGTCGGCACCATGTTCAAGAGGCGTTTTATCGATACCGACCGCCTGGTCGTCCGCCGTTGCGGCAAGTCGGTAACCGAGATTTTTGAGACCGAGGGCGAGGATCGTTTTCGCGAGCTCGAGACCTCGGCACTCCGTTCGCTTCAAAGTGAGCGCAGCCTGCTAGTATCGTGCGGGGGTGGCATTGTCGAGACGCCGGTGAATATTGAGCTGATGCACGAAATGGGTACGTGCGTGTACCTCGAGGGCGACTTCGAGGATTCGATTCGCCAGATTCGTCGGTCCGACACGCGCCCCGATTTCCGCTCGCCTGAGCATGCCGCGCGCCTGTTTGAGCATCGCCGTCCGTTGTATCGCCAGGCTGCCGACCTTACCCTTGATATTCGCAACAAGTCCTTCGAGGACGTTTCCTACCTTTGTGCCGAGATGCTTTTGGAGCGTGGGCTGCTATGATTCGCCGTCAACTGATCAATTTCCAAAACCGCAGCGTCGATGTCCGTGTCGGATTGGGTGCGTTCGATGAGCTGTCGCGTATGTTTGCCTCGGCCGTGGGCAAGCCTAAGCGCGCGATGGTCGTTTGGAACACCGCCACATCCGAGCGTTTTGGTGAAGTCGTCGAGCATGCGCTGGTCAACGCCGGTTTTGCCGTGTCGCCGCTTGTCCTCGAGGTTTCGCCTGCTGGTGCCACGCTGGCCGATGCTGATGCTATCTTTGGCGCCCTGTCTGCCAACGGCGTTACCTGCGACGATCTGGTTGTCGCCGTTGGCGATGCCGCAACCTGCTCGGTTGTTAGCTGGTGCGCCAACCAGTGGTGTGGCCGAACCGAGTGCGCGCTGCTGCCGACGACCTTCGACGCCATGCTCACGGTCGCGACGACCATGAAGCCGCTTGTCGCCTCGTCGGCCAATGCGCTTCCCGCTATCGCGTTCCGTCCCGAACCGGGTTTGGTCGTGTGTGACCTCGATCTTGTTCGCGAGGCGGACCCTGAGGACCTCAAGCTCGGCTATGCGGTACTTGTTGGCACCATGCTTTCGAGCAGCAAGTCCCGCTGGAATCAGTTTATTGAGACCGTCCCCGAGATTCTCGCGGGCGAGGAGGTCGCGCTCGTCAATGCCGTTCAATGGTCTCAGACTGCTCGCAAGGACGTACTGATGGCCACGAACCCGAGCGCCCGCCATGCGCTCGATTTTGGCAAGACGGGGGAGCGTACCTTGCGCGCTTGCTTGGGCGATGCCGCTTCGCAGGTCCCTGCCTACCAGCTGTTGTCCGAGGGCATGCGCTTTGAGGCGCGCCTTGCCCACGACGCCTGCGACTTCGATATCGATTACGTCTTTGAGGTCGATGACTGTCTGGAGGACTTTGGTATTGAGGAACTTGCCTTCGACCTGGAGCCTGCTGCATATATCGAGGAGTTCCGCAAGCAGCAGTTCGCTCGCTCGAATCGCAGCATGCTGCCGCTGCCCGCAGCACTCGGTGCCATTCGCTTAACGAGCGTCGAGGACGAGGTTCTTGAGCGCCACGCTCATGCCTACTTGGCTTCTCGCAAAGAACTTCTCTAAGATTTATTGACATCCATTGTCTTTCGTATCATGTTGAGGGGCGGGTTTTCAATCGGTTGCGGATCGCATGCGATTCCGTCGTTCGATTGAGACCCGTCCCGTCTATATAGAGACAACAAGAAAGGAATCTGCATGTCTGAGTTTGCTGCCGGTCCTGCCGGTCGTATCGAGCGTGTCCGTGCCCTGATGGCCGAGCGTGGCTACGACGCCATCGTGGTGCGCGACGAGGCCAACCTTCGTTGGCTTACGGGCGTGAAGGGCGTCTTCGACTACACCTTCGAGTTCCCGCACGCTGCGTTTATTACGGTCGACCAGTGCCTGTTCCACACCGACTCGCGCTACCTCAACAGCTTTGAGGAGAACACGCCCGCCGGCAGCCCCTGGGTCTACGACATGGACGAAGGCACCATCCCCGGTTGGGTCGCCGGCAAGATTGTGGCTAACAAGTGCCGCGTCTGTGCTGTCGAGGACGATATGCAGATTAATTTCTACCAGGGCATTCAGCGCGGCCTGGAGGACCGCTCTGTCGCCTGCATGCTGCCGTTGATGCACGACGACATCCGCAAGATGCGCGCCATCAAGGATACCGAGGAGATCGAGCTCATGCGCCATGCGCAGTCGATCACCGATGCCGCCTTCCAGCATATGCTCGGCTTTATTAAACCCGGTATGACCGAGAAGCAGGTTCGCAACGAGCTCGAGAACTTTATGTTCGCCAACGGCGCCGACAGCCTGGCCTTCGGCTCCATTGTGGCGAGCGGTCCCAACACCGCCAACCCGCATGCCGTGCCGAGTGACCGTGTCATCGAGAAGGGCGACTTCGTCCTCATGGATTACGGCGCGGGCTACTGCGATTATCGTTCCGACATGACGCGCACTGTCGTGATGGGCGAGCCTACCCAGGAACAGCTCGACCTGTACGCGCTCGTGCGCCGTACGCACGAGGAGTGCGTCGCCGCCATCCATCCGGGTGTCGAGGGCAACGACATTTTCAAGCTTTCCAAGAAGATCATCGGCGATGCCGGTTATGGCGATTACTACAACCATGGCCTGGGCCACGGCGTTGGTATCGACATCCACGAGCTGCCCAACTTCAACCGTAGCAAGAACATCATTGAGGTCGGCTCGGTTATTACCATGGAGCCCGGTGTCTACCTGCCCGGTGTGGGCGGCGTGCGCCTGGAGGACTACGGCGTCGTCACCGAGAACGGCTACGAGCCCTTCACCAAGACCCCGCACGACCTGCACGTCATCGACTGCTAGCCCATTTCGATAGATTTTTGGGCGGGGCGTCCGGAGCAATTCGGGCGCCCCGCGTTCTCTTTTTATGCGCTCGCCGCAGGCGCGGTCTGCAAGTGTATAATTTCTATCGTATGTAATTTGGACGCTTGTGCGTTCTGCCCATAACAAGAAAGGTCGCTATGCCTACCATTTCTACCGCCGACTTCAAGAACGGCCTCGGTCTCCGCATTAAGGACAAGGTCTACACCATCGTCGAGTTCCAGCATGTCAAGCCGGGCAAGGGCGGCGCGTTTGTGCGCTACAAGACCCGCGACATCAAGAGCGGGCGTGTCGTCGAGAACACCTGTAACGCCGGCACCAAGTTCGAGAGCGTCATGCTCACCACCCGTGAGTTCCAGTATCTCTACAACGATGGCGCCGACTACATCTTCATGGACAACGAGACCTATGAGCAGGTTCCCGTTCCCGAGGACATGGTGGGCGAGAACTCCAAGTGGCTGCGCGAGAACGACATTTGCCAGCTGCTCTTCGCCGACGATGAGCTCATGGGCGTGACTCCGCCGATGTTCATCGAGACCACCATCGTCCAGACCGACCCGGGCTTTAAGGGCGACACCGTCCAGGGTTCCACCAAGCCGGCCACGATCGACACCGGCGCTGTCATCCAGGTCCCCATGTACCTCAACGAGGGCGAGGTCATCAAGGTTGACACCCGCGACGGCAAGTTCGTCTCCCGCGTCTAGCAACCAACTCTTCTAGGAGGACTCATGCCCCAGGAAATCAAGATTGACGGCATCGGCATTTCGCCCGATGTTCTGACCGCCATCGTCTCGCGCGCCGTGTCGGATGTCGAGGGCATCGCCTCCGTTGGCGTCAAGGACCTTGCCACCAACCTTGTCTCCATGATGCTTTCGTCCAAGGCCCCGGCTTCCGAGCCGGCGGTCGAGGCCGAGGTCGTTGGCGACAAGCTCGCACTCACCGTGCGTGTCGTGGTGTTCTTTGGCTATCCGTTCAAGAAACTCGCCGAGGCCGTTCGCGCCGCCGTGGTCGCCGCCATCGATGCTCAGGTGGGCGTCGAGGTCGAGCGCGTTGACGTTTGCATCGACGGTCTCGTTTTCCCCAAGGAGTAACCTTTGAGCCTTAAGGTTTATCGCGGGCGTACGCTTGCCCGCAGTCAGGCGCTGCAGCTGCTGTTCCAGGCCGAGGCCACGGACAGCCCGCTCGAGCGCGTCCTCGAGGGTGATTTCCTGATCTCGAAGGGTCCCCTCGATCCCTATGCGCTGGAGCTTTGCCGCGGTGCCTACGAGCATATCGATCGTATCGACTGCGCTCTGCGCGCCGTCGCCAAGAACTGGGATCTTATGCGCATGCCCGGCGCCGACCGCAACCTGCTGCGTATCGCCGTTTACGAGATGCGTTTCCTCACCGACGAGGAGGTCTCGGACGCCATCGTGATCAACGAGGCTGTCGAGCTTGCCAAGGCCTATGGCACCGACCAGTCCGCTTCGTTCGTCAACGGCGTGCTGGGCAAGATCGCTCGCAGCGAGGAGTTGCCAGGCGAGGACCTGTACCAAGAGCTGCTGGCCGAAGATCGCGCTCGCGAGGAGGCACAGGCTGCCGAGGCTGCCGCCAAGGTTGCGGTTGCTCAGGCTGAGGCTGGCGTGCTGGCCGAGGATGCGGACGCCGCCGAGGCTGTTGTCGACTCCGTCGAGGAGTAGCTATGCCAGAGGGTTCCGTCCGCAACTTCGACGAGATCTCGGACCGTCTGGATCAGATCATCGCTACCGTTCGCTCCAAGGATACCTCCTTGGAGCGTTCGCTCGATTTGTTTGACGAAGCGATTGAGCTGGGCTCCCGCGCGGTCGATATGGTCGACAAGTTTGAGTTGACGCCGCGTGAGGCCGACAAGCTCGAGCAGGAATACGATGAGGATGCGGCAAACGAATCCAAGGATAGCTAGGCCGCATCTCCGGATACGAATGGTTGATGGCATTCATGAAACGCGTGCGTCTTGATGACGAACTGATTTCACAGGGCATCTGCGCCGATCGCGCGGATGCCCTTCGCACTCTTATGGCCGGCTTGGTCTCGAGTGGCGGTGAGCGCTTGACTTCGCCGGGCCTTAAGGTGATCCCGGGGCTGCCGCTGCATGTGAAGGGGCGCATTCCCTATGTTGGCCGCGGCGGTCTTAAGCTCGAAGGCGCGCTTGATGCGTTTGGCATCAATCCGACGGGCCTTGCCTGTCTGGATGTGGGCTGCTCTACCGGCGGCTTTACCGATTGTCTGCTCAAGCGCGGAGCTGCGACCGTTGTCTCGGTGGACGTGGGTCGCGCCCAGTTCGATTGGTCGTTGCGCCAGGACGATCGCGTGACGCTGCATGAGCGCACAAACGTGACGCAGCTGCCTGAGCTTGGCTATGCCGGCACTATCGACCTGGCTGTGTGTGATGTCTCGTTTACCAGCATCGCGAACATTATCGATGCGGTACTGGCGTGCCTGGCGCCTACGGGTGCATTCTGCACGCTCGTAAAGCCGCAGTTTGAGGCTCCGGCGGCGCTGGTGGGCGAGGGCGGCATTGTGACCGATCCCGCCGTGCGCCGCGATACACTCGTGGCGGCGGTTGAACTCTTTGCTGCCAAGGGCCTGTTCCCGGTCGATGTGTGCGTGTCGCCCATTCATGGTGCCAAGGGCAACGTTGAGTTTTTCCTGTACGGCACGAGATTTGACCCCGGCGATCGCTCGCAAGACGAGCTGCAATCCCAGGTATCGGTTATGAGCGAGAAAGCTGCATCGCTATGAAGGTCTTTCTGGTTCCCAATTACTACAAGCAAGAGGCGGTCGAGAGCGGCCTGATGCTCGAGCTTTGGCTGACTCGCCAGGGCTATGAGGTCGCATGGGCTGCCGACCAGCGATCCAAGATTCAGAGCACGCCTGATATTGACGGCTCCGATCTGGTCATTACGCTCGGCGGCGACGGTACGTTGCTGCGCGCTGCCCGCATCCTCAACCATCGTGAGATTCCTATCCTCGGTCTTTCCTATGGTCACCTGGGCTTTCTAACTGCTGCGAGCCCCGAGGAGCGCGACATCCTGCAGGTCGTGAGCGACGCCCTGTCCGGTGAGCTGCACGTGAGCCGTCGCGCCACCATCGCCGCGGATATCGTGTCCGTGCGCGAAGACGGTACGAAGGATGTCGTGCGCACCTTCGCCCTCAACGACATGGCGCTTACCCGCGGTCCGCTGTCCGATATGGTCGAGTTCGACATCACGGTGTCCGGCCATCATATCGACCGTCTGCGTGGCGACGGCGTGGTCGTGTCCACGGCGACTGGTTCTACGGGTTACGCGCTCAGTGCCGGTGGCCCCATCGTGAGCCCCGACTATACGGGCATGGTCTGCGTACCCATTGCGCCGCACACCATTCAGGCTCGTGCCTTTTTGACCTCGCCGAGTGATGTCGTCGAAATCTTTATGTCCGATGATCGCCCGAGCGTTCCGGCGATCGCTATCGATGGACAGTTTATTACCTGCGATGGCACCGTTGAGAGCGTGGCGGTGCGCCGCGGGCCCGGAGATGTGTTGCTGCTGGATTACGGCCCCGAGAGCTTCTATAACTCGGTGAGCCGCGTATTCTACGGAGTCCGTCATGATCGATGAGCTGCAGGTTTATAACATTGCACTCATTCGCGAGGCGACGCTGGTGCCGAGTGCCGGCCTGACTGTCCTGACTGGCGAGACTGGCGCCGGCAAGACCGCGCTGCTCTCGGCCCTCAAGCTAATTTTGGGCGAGCGTGCGGATTCGTCGACGGTGCGCGAGGGCGAGGCACTGGCGAGCGTCGAGGCGCGACTCTTCGACGGGCCGCACGACACGGAGGGGTTCACCGTACAGCGCAGCCTTTCTGCCGAGGGCCGCAGCCGCGTGAAGATTGACGGTCGCATTGCCAGTGTGCGCGAGCTTTCGGAGCGCGTCGGCGTGATGATGGATCTGTGCGGCCAGCACGAGCACCAGCGCTTGCTCGATCCGGCGCATCACGTTGCGATGGTCGATGCCTGGGCGGGACGCTCTGCGCTCGAGGCGCTCGAGCACTACCGTGCTTGCTTTAAAGCCTCGCGCGCGGCTGCCAAGGAGGTCCGTCGCGTCGAGGAGGCCTCACGTGCGCGGGGGAGTCGCGTCGAGGAAGCGCGCTTTGCGCTCGAGCGCATCGGCGAGGTCGACCCCAAACCGGGCGAGTATGAGGAACTCGAGGAACTGCTGCCGCGCTCCGAACATGCCGAGGTACTGGTTGCCACAGCTAACGATGCCCATGCATCGCTTGCCTCCGAAGGGGGAGCGCTCGACGCCGTGAACAGCGCCGTGGCAGAACTTTCCCGAATGGCTACCGTCGATCGCAAACTGGGCGACATTGCCGATGCGCTTTCGGATGCCTGTATCTCACTTGAGGATTGCGCGAACGAGCTTCGTGCCTATCGCGATGGCGTCGCCTTCGACCCGCGCGAGCTCGCTCGCATGCGTGAGCGGTATTCCGACCTCAAGGGCCTGTTGCGTCAGTGGGGCCCCACCATGGACGATGTTTTTGCCATGCTCGATCGCTCGCAAGAGCTGCTGTCCCTGGTCGATGATGGCGATGAACAGATCAAAAAGGCGCGTGAGGCACTCGGGAGCGCTGAGCGCGAGTTGTTTGCCGCTGCCAAGGCACTTAAGCGCGCCCGCAATACGGCGGCCCCGCGCTTCTGTTACGAGGTTGGCCGCCAGATGGCTCGCCTGGAGATGGGCGGCGCCGAGCTCGTCTGGGAGTCGCGCGATCTTCCCCGTGCTGAGTGGACGCCCGTTGGTCCTTCGAGCTACGAGCTGCTATACCGCAGCGGTGCCGGTTTGACTCCACGTCCCCTGCGCCGCATTGCGTCGGGCGGCGAGCTCAGCCGCGTCATGCTGGCAAGCAAGGTTGTCCTCGGTAACGCGGACGGTGTCGATACGCTGGTGTTTGACGAGGTCGATGCTGGCGTCGGTGGCTCCACGGCGCGTGCGCTCGCGGGCGTGCTGGCAGATCTCGCCGCTACGCATCAGGTGATTGTCGTAACCCACTTGGCGCAGGTCGCCGTCATGGCTGACAAGCATTATGTCGTCAGCAAGGAACCGGGCGATGTTCCCCAGACGCATTTGGACGAGGTAACCGGTGAAGCGCGTACCGCCGAGATCGCCCGCATGTTGAGCGGCGATCAGTCCGAGGCAAGCTTGGCCCACGCGAAGCAGATGCTCGAAGAAGCTCGAGGTTAGGTCGTATCAGCGGTGTTGGTGGGACAAAATGGACTGAAATTTTTGTCCCACTACGCGTTTTACTCAACGACCTTATCCGGCTGGATGAGCTCCTCGTAGTAGCTGATATGCTCGCGAGCGTCTTCAATCTCGGGCAGCAGGAAGTTGTAGATGACTTCGATGATCATCGTGGCGCTGATCTTAGAGAACGCAAAGTCGCCCGTTGTCAGCAGCGCTTCGTGGTTGACGGTGTTAAAAGTGTAGTCTGCCAAGCGCGCGAGCGGGGATTTACTGTCGCTGCTGATGACGACTACGGTTGCGCCGCAGTTGTGAGCCGCTTTTGCCATGCGATTCAGTCGGCGCGATTTGCCAGAGTTTGAGATTAGCACGATGACGTCACCCGGGCGTAACGTGAGCGCAAAGCCGATTGATGTCTCGCTAATGGTGCTCGCCATGCAGCGCAGGCCCAGCTGCGAAAACTTAAACGTCGCATCGAGCGCGACCGCGTTCGTATTGCCCACGGCGGCGAACTCAATAACGCCGGCATTCTTAAGCGCGTGTACAACTGCGGCCAACGTGTCGTGATCTATGCCGTCGATGGTCGCATTAAGCTCACTCACCTTGGCGGCGAGGATATTTTTTAGGCTCTGCTCCATATTGTCGAGCGAGACCTCGTCAGTCAGGCCCTCGTTACGCTGGCTTTCCAAATCCCTCGCCAACGAAAACTGAAAGCTGCGGAAGCTACCAAAGCCAAGCTTGCGGCAGAAGCGCGAAACGGTCGCCTCGGACGTGGCGGCGGCGCGCGAGAGCTGAGCGGCCGTGAGGCGTGGCGCCTCGGACTGGTGCTCCAATATATAGTCGACAATGCGCTGCTCGGACTCGCTGTATCCCTGATGGGTGCTAATGAGGGAAAGTGCGCTCTTGCTACTATCGGTCATGGATGGCTCCTGGTTGGCATGAAAATCTAATTTACTACGCCATGCCATAGTATACGGGCATTTTCAATTACAAGATACACCTTGCCGTTTCAAGTGTTGATGGTAAACTTTCACTTACCGTTTACGGTTATGAAAGAACCTTTCACCGGAGATTTGCACCTTAGCTCTTCTCACGCGGACGGTAGGTTGGTATCTTTCAGTTGTGGAAAAACGCGCATCGAAGCGCGTGTAGGGGAGCGCCCGCGGGCGCTGTACTCAAGAAGGAGGGACACATGGCTAAGTTTGACATCATCGCCGCGACCGGTTGCCCGACCGGCATTGCGCACACCTTCATGGCGAAGGAGGCGCTGGAGAAGGCTGCTGCCGAGCGTGGTCTGACCATTAAGGTCGAGACACATGGCCAGGTCGGTGTCGAGAACGAGCTCACCAAGAGTGAGATCGCTGGTGCCAAGGCCGTCGTCGTCGCAGCCGATAAGGATGTCCAGGCTGAGCGTTTCGCCGGCAAGCCCATGGTTTCCGTCGGTGTTTCCAAGGCCCTGTCCGTCGAGGCCGCCGGAAAGCTGATCGACCGCGCGCTCGCCGCCAAGGGCGACGACACGGTTGCCGCTGCCGCCGATGTCGAGGACGAGGTCGAGGAGAAGGAGTCCATCGGTCACGTCATCTACAAGCACCTCATGAACGGCGTCAGCCACATGCTGGTCTTCGTCGTTGCCGGTGGTGTTCTGACCGCCATTTCGTTCCTGTGGGGCATCACGTCCTTTGATTCGACGGCTGCCGACTACAACAGCTTTGCCGCGATGCTCAAGATTATCGGCGGTATCGCCATGAACCTCATGGTTCCGGTGCTCTCCGCTTACATCGCCGAGTCCATCGGCAAGCGCCCGGCGCTCGTCCCCGGCTTTGTTGCCGGTATGATTGCCATCCAGGGTCTTCCCATCAACGCCGATACCGGCATGATCGACGCTGGAGGCTCGGGTGTGGGCTTCGGCTTCCTGGGCGGCATCGTCGGCGGCTTCCTCGCTGGCTATGTCATCCTGCTGCTCGAGAAGGCTTTCTCTAAAATTCCCGCGAGCCTTAATGGCCTGAAGGCAATCTTCCTGTATCCGCTGTGCTCTACCGCCATCGTCGGCCTGGTCATGCTCGGTATTTCCGGCCCCATGGCTGCCATTAACCAGGGCATGATGGATTTCCTGCAGAGCCTCGGTAACTCCGGTCCGGTGATCCTTGGCCTGGCCATCGGCTGCATGTGCGCCTTTGATATGGGCGGCCCGGTCAACAAGGCTGCTTACGCTACTGGCACCTTCCTGCTCGGTACCGCTCTCGAAGCTGGCGTCGGCACCGAGACCTACAACTTCGGCACCAACTTCATGGCTGCCGTTTCCGCCGCTTGCATCGTTCCGCCGCTGATCACCACCTTCGCCGTCGTTGTCGGCAAGAAGTACTTCAGCCAGGAGGATCATGACGCCGGTATCGTCAACCTCATCCTTGGTTGCACCCACATCACCGAGGGCGCCATTCCGTTCATGACCAAGAACATCTGGCCCGTCATGCCCATCATGATGCTCGGTTCTTCCATCGCTTCCATCTTGACCATCTTCTTCAACGTTCACGATCCGGCGCCTCACGGCGGCTTCCTGGTCCTGCCTGTTGTCGAGAACGGTCCGCTGTGGGTCCTCGCGATCCTCATCGGCGCTGTGGTCGGTGGCATCCTGTTCGTGGCCTTCAAGAAGTACGACTTCGAGAAGAATCAGAAGGCCGCTCCTGTAGCCAAGCCCGTTGAGGCCCCCAAGGCCGCTGCCGTCGAGGCCCCCAAGGCCGAGGCTGCCGACTTCGTGAAGGTCGAGAATGTCTTTGCCGCCGAGGACTTCGCTTCTCGTGACGAGGCTCTGAGCTTCGTTTCCAACCAGGCCGTCAAGGCAGGTATCGCCAGCGACGCCGACGCCGTGATGAACGCCTTCCTGGCTCGCGAGGCCGAGGGCACCACGGGCATGATGGAGGGCTTCGCCATCCCGCATGCCAAGTCCGACGCCATTACCGAGGCTGCCGTCATCGTCGTTAAGGACGAGTCCGGCGTGACCGGTTGGGACACCATGGACGGCGCTCCCGTTAACGTGGCTATCGCCCTGCTCATCCCGGGTGCCCAGGCTGGCACCACGCACCTCAAGATCCTGTCCAAGGTCGCCGAGGCGCTCATGGACGAGGACTTCCGTGCCACCGTCAAGGGTTCCACCGACGCCGCCGAGATCGCCAAGACGATCAACGCCCGCCTGGTCTAATCCCACAGTACGCGAATAACATCGCCCCCTGTAACAAAGGCGAGGACTCCCTACGGGTCCTCGCCTTTTTTCATACCACCCGGCACTCAGGGATGTTCCTTTCCTGCCGGCACCCCGGGACACTCCTTAGTCCCCAACAGGGCATAAATAGCCCTCATCGACTGAATCACCCACGCGAACAATAATTCAGCCAGAATTCCTTTTGCACGATATTTCCTGGACGGAAGCATGTTCCCGCAGCTCGCCTGCCGGGCGGGGCGGTTAAGTTTGTCGCGAGTTCCGCACGCAAAGGAAAGCACTTAATGTGCTTTCCGTCTTGCGCAGGACTGTAGAGCAGCAAACTTAACCGCCCCGCCCGGCAGGCGAGCGGACGACAACGACATCTGTCCAACAATTCGTGCGAAACACAATGAAAAACCGTTTGATGTGAGTTAATATAAACAACGTCGTGAATCTGACTCCTGCCACATACATGACAGGGGTTAAACACAAAAAAGGAGTCAACTATGGTTTCTGAGAAGGCTACCCTCGTTAATCCTCAGGGTCTGCACATGCGTCCGGCTGGTCTGTTCGCCTCCACCATGGGCAAGTACGCCTGTGACGTGACGGTCGTCACCCCCGAGAAGGAGGTCAACGGCAAGTCCCCGATGGCCCTCATGGCTGCTGGTATCCCCTGCGGTACCGAGGTCGAGGTCAAGTGCGACGGCGCCGACGAGGCCGAGGCTCTGGCTGCTGCCATCGAGCTCATCAAGAGCGGTCTTGGCGAGTAGAACTCAAACGGGTCGCATGTTGAACAACTAAGTTCATATTTGGGGGCGCAGTGACCTGTTGTAAGGTAACTGCGCTCTTTTGTCATGGATATGGCAAAACGCTTTATCACATGACACGGAGAGAGGAATGGGAATGTATCAGGGAGTCAACGCTTCCGAGGGCATCGGTATCGGCACCGTCATGGTCGCCGTCGATCCCGACTTGACGTTTGAGCCGCACGAGGTTGCTGATTCGGCAGCAGAGAAGGAGCGCTATCAGTCCGCTCTTTCGGTCTTCTGCGAGAAGACCCAGGCTCAGGCCGACCACATGAAGGAGACGGTGGGCGAGGCCGAGGCCGAGATCATGAGCGGACACATTGTTCTGGCTCAGGATCCGGGTATGACCGACGCCATCAACGCCGCCATTGACGGCGGTACCTGCGCCGAGCAGGCGCTCATGGACACCTCGACCATGTTCGAGAACATGTTCCTGTCCATGGACGACGAGATGTTCCGTCTTCGCGCGGCTGACATCGCCGACATCCGCACCGGTATTCTGGCCGAGCTGCTGGGCAAGGAGGTCGTCGACCTCTCCGTCCTGCCCGAGAACACCGTCGTTGTCGTGCACGACCTTACGCCGTCCATGACCGCCACGATCGATAAGGCTCACGTTGCCGGCATTGTCACCGAGACCGGTGGCCGCACGTCGCACTCCGCGATTATCGCACGCGCCCTCGAGATCCCGGCTGTCCTTTCGGTTTCCAACAGCTGCACCGCACTGCGCAACGGCATGACCGTCGTCGTCGACGGTGGCAAGGGTGTCGTCGAGGCCGATCCCGACGAGAAGACGCTCGCCGCCTACACCGCCAAGGCCGAGGCCTTCGCTGCTGAGAAGGCAGCCCTCGAGGCCTTCCGTGGCAAGCCGTCCGTGACTGCCGATGGTATCAAGAAGATCATTGCCTGCAATATCGGTAACCCTGATGACGTGCCCAACGCGCTCGATCACGATGCCGAGGCTATCGGTCTGTTCCGCTCCGAGTTCCTGTTCATGGACTCTGCTGAGCTTCCTTCCGAGGAGGAGCAGTTCAACGCCTACCGCAAGGTCGCCAGCGCGCTCAAGGGCGCTCCCGTCATCATCCGCACGCTCGATGTGGGTGGCGACAAGGAGATCCCGTACCTGCACATGGTCAAGGAAGACAACCCCTTCATGGGCTTCCGCGCCGTGCGTTACTGCCTGGCCAATCCCGACCAGTACAAGGTCCAGCTCCGCGCTCTGCTGCGCGCCAGCGCCTTTGGTGACGTCAAGATCATGATCCCGCTCGTCACCTGCGTCGAGGAGGTCGTGGCCGTCAAGGAGCTCGTCGAGCAGTGCAAGGCCGAGCTGACCGAAGAGGGTCGCAAGTTCAATGAGAACATCGAGGTCGGCATCATGGTCGAGACGCCTGCCGCTTCGCTGCTCGCTGACCGCCTGGCCGAGGTCGCCGACTTCTTCTCCATCGGCACCAACGACCTGATCGGCTACACCATGTGCGCCGACCGTGGCAACGACACCATCTCCAACCTGTACCAGGTGTACTATCCCGCCGTGCTCCGCTCGCTCAAGAACATCATCGAGAGCGGCGTGAAGGCCGGCATCATGGTCGGTATGTGCGGCGAGGCCGCTGCCGATCCGCTGCTTGAGCCGCTGCTGATCAGCTGGGGCCTGGAGGAGTTCTCGATGAGCGCTCCGTCGATCCTGCGCGCCCGCAAGACCATCAGCCAGTGGACCAAGGCCGAGTGCGACGAGCTCGCCGAGAAGGCACTCGCCTGCAACACCGCCGCCGAGGTCAAGGCGCTGCTCGAGTCCGCAGCTCGCTAATTTGGTATCAGAGGTAACCGCGTGGTTGGAATGGGCCGGCCACGCGGCCCTCACATATACAGGGGGTACTGTAAATGTTCTACACGCTAACCGCTAACCCGGCTGTCGACATGACGGTTTCGAGCTCTCCGCTCGAGCCCGACGAGAACGTCCGCACCGGCTCGGCCAGCTACACGGCAAACGGTAAGGGCCTCGACGTGTCCTTCGCCTTTAAGAAGATGGGCGTCGACACCGTCGCACTCGGCTTCTTCGCCGGCTTCACGGGCAAGTTCATCGTCGAGGAGGTCATGAACCTGGGTTGCCTGTGCCGCCCGGTCTGGACCGACGGCATCACGCGTATCAACACCTACGTCAACGATGGCCAGCACGAGTACGGCATCCTTAACCCCGGCGCACCGATTACGCCGGAGCACCAGAAGGAGCTCTACAACATCCTGGACACCGCGGGCGATCTTGAGTGCCTGATTGTCTCCGGTTCTGTGCCTCCCAAAGCTACGCCCGACTTCCTGGCTCAGGTCATGGAGCATGCTCAGGCCCGTGGCGCCGACGTCGTCCTGGACCTGTCCTCCGACAAGCTCAAGGAGCTCGCTCACAAGAAGCCGCTGCTCATCAAGCCGAACCATCACGAGATGAAGGCCATCTTCGGCGTGCCGGTCGACACCGACGACGAGGTCCGCGTTGCCATGAAGCTCGCCCACGACGCCGGCGTCCAGAACGTGCTGCTCACCCGTGGTAGCCGCGGCGACGCTTACTTCTCCAATGGCGAGGACATCTGGTACGCCAAGCGTGAGTTCAACATCAAGTTGGTCTCTTCCGTCTGCGCCGGCGACTGCACCCTCGCTGCATTCCTGCACAAGTGGTACAGGAATCGCGACAACGTCGAGGAGGCCATGAAGCTCGCTATGGCCACCGGTGCTAACGTTGCCGAGTCCGTGGGCATTGGCGACTTCGGTCACGTTGACGAGTACAGCAAGCGCGTTGCTGTCCGTAAGCTCGATCGTAAGTAAGCGAGACGCGACAAATTCGTGCGCATGCGGCGCTCTGACTTCGGTCAGGGCGCCGTTTTTTTGTCCCAACCGAACTTCGGCGCCGCCCTTCACGCGTTCCACACCGTTCGCCGAGTTGTTGTAGCCTTTTGCCAAAGCGTGGAATATACTTTCATTAACACGTTGCTTCGTGAAAGGAACATTCATGATTTATACGCTCACTGCAAATCCCGCTATTGACTACAACATCGCCTGCGACGGCCTGTCCGCCAATACCGTTACGCGCACCCGTAACGCCGTCTACACACCCAACGGCAAGGGTCTCAACGTCTCGTTTACGCTCGATCACTACGGCGTCGACACCACGATCCTTGGCTTCTTCGCCGGCTTCTCGGGCGAGTTCATCGTTAAGGGCGCCGAGGCCCTTGGCGTGCCCGTCAAGCCCGTGTGGACTGACGGCATCACGCGTGTCAACGTGTTCCTCAACGCCGGTCCCGACACCGAGTACAACATGGTCAATGCCGGTGCCGCCATTAACGAAGCCAACGAGCAGGAGATGTTTGAGCTTATCGATTCGCTCGACGACATGACCTGCCTGGTTATCAGCGGCTCGCTGCCCCCCAACACCTCTGAGGACTTCCTGGCCGAGGTACTTCGCCGCGTTAAGGCCAAGGGCGCCGAGTTCGTGCTCGACATCTCGAGCCATCAGCTGGCCGATCTCATTGCCATGGAGCCGTTGCTCATTAAGCCCAACGACGACGAGCTGCTCGACATCTTTGGCATCAAGGTGAGCGGTGGCGACGACGAGTCCGTCAAGGGCGCTATGGCCGAGCTCCATGCCAAGGGCGCCAAGAATGTGCTGCTGACCCTTGGTGGCGCCGGTGCGTACTTTTCCAACGGCGAGCATATCTGGTTTGCCAACCGTACCTTTGAGGTCAAGCTGCTGTCGACCGTCTGCGCCGGCGATTCCTCGCTGGCCGCCTTCCTGTCCGTGTGGCACGATGCGCCCGAGCGCGTCGAGGACGCCCTGCGCCTTTCGATGGCTACCGGTGCCAACGTGGTTGAGTGCCCTGGTCTGGGCGATTTTGCCAAGGTGGACGAATACAAGAAGAACATCGAAGTTCGCCGGGTCTGCTAGTTTCGGCACCTCGCCTGAATAGTTCGATTAATTCGCATCCGTCTTAAACCAAGACGGATGCGTTTTTGTTTATCGGACTTGCGTGTGCAGTAGAGGCTGTTTCTTGCTAGACTTCTTGCAGATGCAATCGATAGCCAATTTGATAGTCGCAGGAGGCCATAGGCATGTGCAATGTTTCGCTCAACGGTACGCAGCCGACCGATGCCTCCATCCGTGTCCTACGCGCGCTTGAGGCGGCTGGTCTTGAGGCTTGGTACGTAGGCGGTTGGGTACGTGATGCCCTGATGGGGCGCCCCAGCCACGATGTGGACATGTGTTGCAGCGGCCTGTGGCAGGAGTCCAAGGCGGCGCTCGAGGCGGCTGATATTGCCGTGGTTGAGTCGGGCATTAAATTTGGCGGAATCACGGCTATTTCCGATGGCGAGCGTATCGAGGTCACCACGTACCGTCTGGATGGCTTTTACACCGATGGTCGCCATCCCCAGAGTGTGGAGCGTGCCGCCTCGCTCGAGGACGATCTGGCGCGCCGCGACTTTACCGTCAACGCTATGGCCTGGCATCCCGAGCGCGGGCTTGTCGACCGCTACGATGGCCAGGGTGACTTGGAGCGCAAGCTGATTCGCGCTGTCGGCGATCCCAGGCGTCGCTTTAACGAGGACGCCCTGCGCATGTTGCGTGCGGTGCGCTTTGCCTGCCGCCTGGACTTTTTGATTGAGCCCGAGACTAAGCGCGCGCTTGCCGAGTGCGCGCCGCTGCTCGATGCCGTGGCGCGTGAGCGTGTGGGTATTGAGCTCGAGGGCATTCTTTCAACCGGTCATGGGGGAGACGCGATGCTCCGCTATCCCGAGCTCATCTGCGCCGCCGTGCCCGAGTTGGCAGCGGGTCGCGGGTTTGATCAACGCAGTGTCTATCATGCGTTTAACGTCTACGAGCATATCGCCCGTGTGCTGACGGTGGCGGGGGAGCTCGCGCTGTGTGACGGCGTCGCGCCCTCGTCGAGCCTTATGTGGGCGGCGTTTTTGCACGATGTGTCCAAGCCCGAGTGCTTCACGGTCGATCACGCCGGCAGCGGACACTTCTACGGTCATCCAGAGCTCGGCGCCAAGAAGGCGCGCGTCATTATGGATCGCCTGGCGCTCTCGCACGACTTGGTGCGCGACGTGTGCCTGCTCATCAAATACCATGACAAGCCGCTGCGCCCCGAGCGTTCCTGTTTGCTCAATATGATGCGCTTGCTTTCGGGCGAGGGTTTCGACACTCCGCGTTTGATTGACGAGCTCATGGACCTTAAACGTGCCGATACGCTGGGCAAGGCGCCGTCTTGCTTCTATTACGTCGAGACGATCGAGGAGATGCGCGCGCTGGCGCACGAGCTGCTGAAGGCGGGGGAGCCCTATACGCTCAAGATGCTCCCCATCAACGGCGGCGACTTGATCCGTGCCGGCGTTAAACCGGGACCCGAGCTAGGCCAGCTACTCAACGCCGCCCTCGACGCCGTGATCGAAGACAACATTCCCAACGATCGCGAAGCTCTTTTGGTCCATCTCAACTTGAATTAGCTACCCAGTTTACCTGCGTGGTTCATAACCTGCCGACAATTTTTCGGCAATTTGGAATTTCTTCTTGCGCTGACGTTTTTTGTCCCGTAATATATTTTCTCGCAGCACGGCAGTGCAGATGTCATGTGGCCCGTTCGTCTAGCGGTTTAGGACGCCGCCCTCTCAAGGCGGAGATCACCAGTTCGAATCTGGTACGGGCTACCACTTCTTTTCTGCTGAGGCTTATGGCCCGTTCGTCTAGCGGTTTAGGACGCCGCCCTCTCAAGGCGGAGATCACCAGTTCGAATCTGGTACGGGCTACCACGCATCTGATACCCGGACTTCCCATGGAAGGCCGGGTTTTTTATTTTAAACAACCGTCTGCAATTCCCGTTTGAACCAGAGCTTTGCGTTCTGTCTATGGTCCTTGCGGGTACAATATCCAAGATATTTTGACTGTTAGAAGGAGTCTCATGACGGAGTCCTCTCAGCATACGTCTAAGCCCCAGGTCGAGGTTGAGGCCTCGGGCGGAGATGACAATAAGAGCGCACGCCGCGGTGCCATCTTTATCGGCGTCGTGCTGGTGGGTTATATCGTCTATCTGGTGGTAACCGGGCAGATGGGGCAGTTCTGGGCCGCTATGTCGAGCGTCCAGGCGTCATGGCTCGTTGTCGCGTGTCTTTGCATGTTCATGTATCTGTTCTTTGGCATTGTGGCCTATGCGATCGCTGTCTGGCTCGACCCCAATTCACCCGTTGGCATTCGCGATCTGATCTCGGTCGAGGCGAGTGGCATCTTCTTTGGCAACCTCACACCTATGATGATGGGCTCGACTCCTGCTCAGATCTACCGCCTGACCAAAGCGGGCCAAAATGTCGGCGAGGCCGGAGCCACGCAGTTCACGCGCTTTATCGTGTACCAGTTTGGACTCGTTGCCTGGGGCGCTATCCTACTGCTTGCTCGCATGCCGTTTTTTGCCGAGCGCTATGGCGACATGACGCTGCTGTGCGTCTTTAGCTTTGGTGGGCACTGCTGCATCTTGCTTGGCATCTTCGCCGTCGCGCTCATGCCTAAGACCGTCACGCGCGTCGCCCATTGCATCATCAATTGGCTCGAGCGCATTGGTGTCTCGGCCACTAAGATTGAGGGTTGGCGCACGTTTGTCGATGGCGAGATCTACTCCTTCTCCGAGAAGTTTAAGCTTTCGGCCGGACATTTTTCTTCCATGCTGCTCACCGTGTTTATCACTATGCTGCAGCTCGCGTTTTTCTATCTGGTTCCGTATTTCCTGATGCTTGCCTTTGGCCACCACGAGGTCGACTTTTTCTCGGTCATGGCCGCGAGCGCCTTTGTCCAGCTGTTAAGCTCTGCGGTTCCCTTGCCCGGTGGAACTGGTGGCGCTGAGGGCGGCTTTGCATTGTTCTTGGGTCATTTCTTCGGTTCGGCTTCGACCGCCGGCTATCTGCTGTGGCGTCTCATTACGTTTATTGCGCCTACCATTTTGGCTGCGCCCCTGCTGGGACTTAAGAGCGCCCACAACGAGAGCATCCATGCGCACTGGGATCGCGTGATGCGCAAGCTCTGCCGCACGCCTCAGACGCCCTCTGCGCCCACTAAGCCGCACCCCACGAATGCTGTTACCGTTGATCCCAAGAAGCACGCTCAGAAGGCTTCTGGGACCGCAAAGCCGGCTCATAAGGCCTATGTGCGTCAGACAGGAGACGGTATTCGCGTATCTCCGTCGGCACTCAATAAGAAGAAGCACCCTAAGTCGCAGTAGGGCAGTCGTGCGTTCTTCATGATGCGAGGCATATTTGTGCTGTATGGGGGATAATCCTCTTACGTAGATTATCTCTCATCTGTTGATGAATGCTCGCATATCGAAGGGACACGCCCATGGCAACCAGCAAACCGCGTCTTGATCGTCGCATCGTTCGCAGCCGTAATGCCATCCTTTCGGCTTTCGAGCGCCTGCTCATGGAAAAGCCGCTGGCAGACATTACGGTGAGTGCTATTGCGCGCGAGGCCAATGTCGACCGCAAGACCTTTTACGTTCACTTTGGTACGGTTGACGGCCTGCTCGATGCCATTGCCGTCGATGTGGTGGAGATGATTGTCGACTCGGTCGAGAAAACGCTTGCTTCAATGGACGGCGACACCAACGAGCGCGCTCTTGGCGCGGCGGCGACCTTCTTTAAAACCGTTAACGAGGCACTGTGCAACAACTTGGTGCTTAATCGTCAACTTATCGAGAACATTCCGCTCGATGATTTTATGGCTCGTCTTCGTGCGCCGCTCGAGCACGAGATTGCCGAGCGCGATCTGCTGCCTCAAGGTCTCAAGGACGAGATGTTCGACTACTATCTGGCGTTTTTGCTGTCGGGTATTATCGGTATCTATCGCACGTGGGCATTGTCTGATGGCTCGGTTCCTATCGAGCGCGTCTCGGAGGTTGCCAACGACCTCACGCTCAACGGCCTTTCGAGTCTGGAATCTCGCTTGGATTAGGCGCAGGCTTGAGTTCGCGAGGCGCTTGTCGGGGTGCAGCCCGATCGACCAGGCGACGAGCATCCCGCCGAAGCAGTCGATGACCGGGCTCAGGTAGACCTTCTCGCCGCCCGGGAGCCTGAACTCGGTGATGTCGGTGAGCCACAGCAGGTTGGGCTCGTCGGCGTGGAAATTCCTGTTTACGAGGTTCTCCGGCGCCTTGTAGACCTCGCCGGCGTAGGAGCTGTAGCCTGAGGATCCTTAAAAGAAAGTCCAGTTTATCCTTTCCACCCCAAATGGGAATCCTCCGATGCGCCTTCGCACGCTCGCATGACCTCGATACCGTGCGAGCGTGCGAACTCAACGAGCTCTGCGTTGCGGGCGTTTATGGTGCCGAAGGCGGCGGGACACACGATAAGGCGCGCGCAGTGGACGAGGAGCTCTTTGGCGCGGGCTATGGTTCTATCCCCGATCGGCTCGAAGGCGCGCTCGGCCACGCATTCCGCCGCCAGGTCGCGCGCGAGCTCGCAGTCGATGTCCCCTTCGTGCAGAACGCCCGTGTAGAACGCCTTGCCCTGCCGAATGAGCTGGCGAAACACAGTCGACCCCGTACCTGCGCCGGCGATGACGAACGTGTGCTCATCGCCGTGCGGGCGTCCAATTTCCACGCTGCCGAAGCGCTCGTTGAAGGTGCCATGTTGAAGGCCGTAGAGCTCGCCAATCGTCTCGCGCGTGAATATGTCCTCGGGTGCGCCGGCGCGGAAGACCCGGCCGTCCTTCACGCAAATCACCTTGTCGGCGCTTTTCTGCGCGAGCTCGAGTTCGTGGATGGACATGATGACAGCCACATTCCGCGATTTCGCAAGGTGGCGAAGTATTCGCAGCAGGTCGATCTGGTAGCGGATATCGAGATACGACGTGGGCTCGTCGAGCACGAGCACACGCGGATCCTGCGCGATGGCGCGTGCGAGCATGACGCGCTGGCGTTGCCCGTCGCTTATCTGCATGAAATCGCGCTCGGCGAGCTCTTCCACATGAGCGGTTTTCATGGCCTCGTCGACCCGACTATGGTCGTCGGGCGAGAGTGCGCCCATTCGCCCGGTGTAGGGATACCTTCCCGCCTCTACGATATCGCGGCAGGTGAGAAGCTCGGTCCGGGGGCGATCTGTCAGCATAACGGCAAGGTTCCTTGCAAACTCCGCCGTCTTCCATCGGGAAATCTCCCGCCCGTCGAGCTCGACCGCGCCGGCAAGCGGTGCCAGATGGCGTGTGATGGTTTTTAAGATGGTCGACTTGCCCGAGCCGTTCGGCCCGATGAGCGCCACGACGTCGCCCGCGCGAACCTCCAGATCGACGCCTCCGACTACGACCTTCTTGTCGTAGCCCGCCGACAGGTCGCTTATGTGGAAAAGCGGCGCTCCGTCAGCCTGCGTTTCGACCGTAGTTTCGAGGTTCGGCTCCGCTCGGAAGAGGCGTTCCGCGCGCAGTTCCGCACGAGCCGAAAGTGCCTTCTGGCGCTTTCGTGCGAGCTCAGGACTGTCTAAGCATGGAATGTCCCCTCCGAGCGTTTTGGGCCGCGGCACGAATTCCCCCATCTACCTCACCCGCTTCTTCAACATGAGCGCGATAACCACCGGAGCGCCGAAGATGGCGGTGACGGCGCTGATGGAAAGCTCGACGGGAGAGAACAGCGTGCGCGCGATCAAATCGCAGCCCGCGCAGAAGATGGCGCCTCCCAAGAAGCACGCAGGAATCACGCGGATGGGCTTCGACGACTTTAGCGCCGACTTCACGAGATGCGGAACCGCGATGCCTACGAACGACACCGGACCAGCGAACGCGGTCACGCAGGCGGAGAGCATGCTCGCTAGAAGGACGAGCACCACGCGGAAGCGTTCGACGTTCACGCCGACGCTTTTCGCGTAGGCTTCTCCCAGCTGGAAGGCGGAAAGGGGCTTCGATATCGCGAATACGCATGCGCTCACGGTGATCACCACGACCGCGATGACCGCGATGTCGTCCCAGCTCGAACCCGAGAAGCTACCCAAAGACCAGTTGTGCAGGTTCACGATGGACTGGTCGTCGGCGAAGGCGATGAGGAAGTTCGTCGCCGCCGAGCAGATGTATCCCACCATGACGCCCGCCACGATGAGCATGGCCATGGAACTTATGCGCCGTGCGATGAGGAGCACGAAGCCGATGGTGATAAGCGAGCCCAGAAACGCTGCGGCCACCATGGCCGGCGAGGACATGGCCTGGTTCGCGCCTAGAAGTACGATCATCGTAAGCGCGACGACGAACTTTGCGCCCGAGGAGACGCCCAAGATGAACGGGTCGGCGATGGGGTTGTTGAAAAACGTCTGCAGCAGGAACCCGGAAAGCGAAAGTGCCCCGCCGAGAAGCACGGCTGAAAGCACGCGCGGCAGGCGAATCTCCCAGATGACCTGGCTTTCCATGGAATTGGCCGCGCCGCCCGAAAGGATGCCGGGGATGTGGTCTGCGGGCACGAGCACGCTCCCGATGCACAGGTTGGCCCCGACGAGCACGATGAGGGCAACAGCGAGCAGCGCCGTCACGACGCGACACCGCGCGGCGCGCCCCGATTCGTCGTATGCCATGGAAAGCCGGCTTCTCATGGCGCTAACCGAGCTTCCTCAGATAATGGAAGTCGCTCGCGTCATCGCCGGTGAACGCCCCGTGCAGCTCGTCGATAATGTCGGCGGTAGAAGTCATCTGCTGGTACATGTCGGCGCTTGTGACCCAGACGTTGCCGTTCTTCACGGCTTTGAACTGCGACAATAGCGCGTTTTTGCCTACGAAGTCGTTCAAGGTGGCAACCGATTCGTCGATGGTGCCGTTGTAGACGATGATGTCGGCATCCTTCGCCGTCGCGTAGAAGCGCTCCATTTCGAGCGTTACTGACGAACCTGACGTCGACGCCGTCTGCGCGTCATCGAGCGCATAACTGCCGCCTGCAAGCTCGATCATCTGCGCCACGTAGTCGCCCGCCCGCCGCGTGACGGCGGCCCCGTTCGAGTTAATGTAGAAATACGCCACGGTTTTACCTGACGACGCGAGCCCCGACGTTTGCTCGACGCGGGCCTTCTGCTCGTTGAACAGGTGCGCGGCCTCGTCTTCCTTGTCGAACAGGACGCCGAAAAGCTTAATCCACTCGACGCGCCCGAGTGCTTCGGGCTCGCTCGACGACTGTTCGGTGAGCACGACGAGCCCGAGCTTCTGCAGCTTTTCCTTCACATCGGGCGTGTGGTTGATCATGGTGTTCTCGATGGCGAGCGTGCAGCCCGAGGCCGATATTCGCTCGTAGTCGGGCGCGCTGTACTTGCCGCCGTAGGCGATCGCCCCACTTTCGAGCGCGCTTTTGAAGCCTGCGACCGAGCAATCGTCGGCCTTCGTGCCCGACATGATGATATTGTCGTTCGCATCGAGCGCGTCGACCAGGCACATCGTCGCCGACGACACGAGGTACACCTTGTCGGCGGGGCGCCTTATGACCGCGATGTCGGAGCTCAACCCATCAGGTACCTTCGCATCTTGCGGCACCACGAGGAAACGCTCCCCATTCGAAACGCAGATAAGCCGCAGACCGCCTTCGAACTCGTCGACAGTGAAGTGCTCGGCGTATTCAAGCTGAAGCGCCCCCGTCGGCTCCCAGCCGCAGCCCAAATCGGCGTTGTGGAAGTCGGCCGCGGCGCTTGAAGCCGTTCCTGCAGGGGAGCCGCCGCTTGCATCGTCGCCCGATTTCTCCTTCATGGTGGATGAGTCGAAGTGGATCGTGTAGTCGATGGTGTGCGGCGTCGACATGGCGACGGTCTCGGCCGACACGGCGATGTCCTCGTCGAGCGTGACGGGTATCTCGAACGTGGAGTTGCCGCCGTCGTTTACGGGCGCGTAGTCCACGCCGTCGACGGTCATCTTGTCGTAGTTCGAACTCGACCAGGTGACCGTCGCGGTGTAGGTGTCGCCATCCTTCACAATTGTGGTGGGTGAGGCGATGCTTGCGCGCCCTGACCCACCGGAAAGCGAGACACTCACAGTGTATTCCTGAGAGCGCGCCGTGCCACCGGTCGCGTTCGGGCTCGCACTGCACCCCGCGAAGGGAAGCGCGAGCAGGGCGACGAGAACGCAGGCGATCGCGCGCGCCGCGATGCTGCGGCGCTTCCTGTTTTCCCCCTTGGGAAGAATCGACCGCATGGCGTTACTTCAGTGCGTCGGCGCGCAGATCGACGCCGGCGGATTCGAACACGAGCGTGCGGTCGTACCACTGCTCTTTTCTAATACTCCACGCGGCACAGGCGGTGTCCTCGTCGAGCGCATCAACGGGCACGTCGTAGGTGTACTTGCCTTCCCCGTTTTCCACATAGGGGATGAAGTCTGCCTCGCTCGCGGCGGCAGCCTCGTCGCCCGTGCCCATGAAGAGCTTGCCGTAGCCCGTGCCGGAAAGCGTCATCACGCAGTGCATGGAGCCGTTTTCCACGATGAGCTGGGCGTCCACAATCCTGAACATGTTCGAGCTGGAATCTACGGTGATCGGATAGGTGCCGTCGGCTACCTTGTCGGCGGTGATGGGGGCAGCGCTTGCGCCCTCGGTCGCATCGGCCGCCTGCTCGGTCTTTTCCTGGGAATCGGTATTGCTTGCCTTTGCGCTGTCGCTTGAATTTCCGGCGCAGCCGGCGAGCGAGAACGCGAGAAGCGCCGCCGACAGGGCGAAGACGAGGGTTTTCTTCAACATGGAGGGGTTCCTTTCAATCGCTTCTACCGCCCGCGCCGTGCGGTGGGCGGGCGGGATGCGAATGCAACGGGCATGCGCCGTCGGTCGGGGAAGGCGCATGCCCGTTGCACGGGGACGCGACCGGCGCCCCCGTGCGCGGCGAGTTTACAGCTTGGCGATGGCGTCGTCCACGTGCGAGACGTAGATGTCGTCGACCGCGGCGTTCTGTCCCAGACCCTGGAGCAGGCACGTCACTTCGAAGCCGGCGGCCACGAACTTCGCAGCCCAGCTGTCGGGGTCGGTCTCGTCTGCCATGTCGTTGTTCGCGTGGTCGCCCGCGACCACCATGAACGGCGCGAGCACGGCCTTCTTGTACCCTGCGGCGCTCGCAGCGGCGATAACATCCTCGCAGGTCGGTTCAGCCTCGACGGTGCCGACGAAGAACTGCGTCAAGCCCTCGTTCTTGAACACTTCCTGCATCTTGGCATAGTCGGCGTTGGAATCGGCTTCGGTGCCGTGGCCCATGAGGCACAGCGCCGTCTTGCCGTCGTCGAAGGACGCCATGTTCTCCTTAATGGCTGCGGCCACCTTCTTGTAGTCGTCGTCGGAGGTGAGCAGCGGGTCGCCGAGCGAGATCTTGTCGAACTTGTCGGCGTACTTGTCGAGCTCGTCTTTCACGTCGGCGTATTCCAGGCCAGCCATGAGATGCGTCGGCTGCACGACGATTTCCTTCACGCCGTCTTCCACGCAGCGGTCGAGCGCCTCGGTCATGTTGTCGATCGTGATGCCGTCGCGCTTCTTCAGCTTGTCGATGATGATCTGCGCGGTGAAGGCGCGGCGGATGTCGTAGTCCTGCCAGTACTTCTCGCGGATAGCGTCTTCGATGGCGCCGATGGTGATGTGGCGCGAGTCGTTGTAGCTCGTGCCGAAGCTCGTGACGAGAATGACCGGCTTCACGGCCATCTCCTTTTCGCTCGATTTCTCGGAACTCGCGGAGGTGTTGGAGCAGCCCGCGAGCGCGACTCCGGCGAGCGCGACGGCTCCGGTTGCTGCGGCGCCCATGAAGCCGCGGCGTGACATCTGGTCGGACATGGTTTTCCCTTTCCTCGGTTTGCCGGTCCCCCGGCGACAGTTGCTTATCGGCACAAGCGAAAGAAAAGCGCGCTCGTCCGCAAAGGGATAGCGCGCCTGTTTCTTGCATTCGAAAGGGAAGCGCACTCCTCGGGGTTCACAAGGAGCTAACGCCACGGCGATGCCGTGAGGAAAAGGCGAAGCAGTCTGGCTTGGGGCGCGAGGCGGTTCGCCCGCGCGTCCTACACAGTAATGTCCCTTGCCCAGGATTCCCACCTGGTTCCCTCCGCAAGCCAGCGCGGACTGCGTGGGCGCCGCGCCGGTCGTTTCCTTTTATTCGATTGTCATATGCTCGTTGCCGAAACTACCACTATGATAGTGGGCGTTTGTGGGCGTGTCAAAGCCAGGGCGGGCGGCATTGCGCCTCCTGCCTACGTATTTGCGCCGATTGCCGCTGCGGGCGCCGTGTCTTGCCCGCTGTGCGAAGGGCGGCGTAAACGGTTGCGATGAGAAACGGGAAGGGAAGGCTCGGATGATTCATATCGTTGGCGCAGGTTCGGGCGCCGCCGACCTTATCACGCTGCGCGGGGCGCGTCTTCTGCGCGCGGCCGACGTGGTCGTTTGGGCGGGGAGCCTTGTGAACCCCGAGCTGCTCGCCGAGTGCAAGGAATCCTGCGTCGTCTACGACAGCGCGCACATGACCTTGGAGGAAGTGCTCGACGTGATGTGCGCGGCGGATGCGCGGGGCGAGGAAGTGGTGCGCCTGCACACGGGCGACCCGTGCCTGTACGGCGCCATCCAGGAGCAGATGGACGCGCTCGACGCGCGCGGCGTGGACTACGAGGTGGTGCCCGGCGTGTCGAGCTTTTGCGGTGCCGCGGCGGCGCTTCGCCAGGAATACACGCTGCCGGGAATCAGCCAGTCGGTCGTGATCACGCGGCTTTCCGGGCGCACCCCCATGCCCGCGGGCGAGGGCATGCGCACCATGGCGGAAAGCGGCTCGACTATGGTCATCTTCCTGAGCTCGGGTATGCTCGCCGAGCTTTCCGCCGAGCTTTTGGCCGCAGGCCGCAGCTCCGACGAGCCGGCGGCGCTCGTGTACAAGGCGACCTGGCCTGAGGAGCGCGTGGTGCGATGCACAGTGGGCACGCTCGCCGATGCGGGCGCGCGAGAGGGCATCGACCGCACGGCGCTCGTGGTGGTGGGCCGCGTGCTCGGAGCTCGCGGCGGG
>UQNC01000010.1 GCA_900542175.1 uncultured Collinsella sp.
ACGCGCATAAAGAAAGCCTCCCATTTCTCATGTCCAAGAAATGGGAGGCAGTTCACAAACGTGAGGCGGGCCGTTTTCGTTTGAGCAATCATGCAGCGATGTGATGGGGCAAATTAATCCACGCGTTTGTCGCCCATAAAGAAGAGCGCCACCGTGCCAGGTCCGGTATGCGAGCCAATCAGAGTACCGATGTTATTGATCTCAATCTTGCCTTTAAGCTGCGGAATCTGTTCCTCGATCAGCGCCGCAACTGCCTCGGCATCCTCGCGGCACGCCGAGTGCGACATGACGCACTTACCCGAATAATCCGCACCGTCCTGCACGTGTGCCATCATGGTCTTAGCCATCTCGGAAATCGCGCGCTTCTTAGTGCGAATCTTCTCACGTGGCGACAGCCCACCTTCGCAATCGACCGTCATAAGCGGGCAAATCTTAAGCGCCGTGCCGATGATCGCGCTCGCAGCCGAAATGCGACCGCCGCGCAGGTAGCTCGACAGATCGGTCGAGAAGAACCAGTGGTGCAGGTTGAGCTTGTGCTCCTCGATCCAGGCAGCCGTCTCGTCGAGTGAAGCCCCGCTATCGCGCACGTCGGCGGCACATTCCGCCAGCAGGCCAAAGCCCGAAGACGCCGCCAGCGAATCGATGACGCGCACCTTGCCGCCCTGGGGATAGCGATCCGCGAGCATCTGCGCCGCAACGCAAGCCGAGCCATACGTACCCGAAATACCCGACGACAACGTCAGGTGCAGCACGTCTTTACCCTCGGCAACAAGCGGCTCCCAAAACTCCTCGTACTCACCCACGCTCACCTGAGACGTCTTGGGCATGGCGCCTGCGGCAATCTGGGCAAAAAACTCGTCCGGCGTAATCGACTGATACAGATCGTCCGTATAGACAACATCGTCGATCTCGTAATGAAAACACACGACAGGGATATTGCGCGATTCAAAGAACTCCCGAGTTCGATCGGCGGCGGATTCACAGGTCAGGACAAAATCACTCATATGAGGCTCCTTACTCATTGCTGCGCAAATTATCGCACAGTGAGCCTACATACGGTACATATGTCCACTATTTACCAAATCGAACCAAAAATAGCGAACATCTTTACCACCATCGTTTCCACCGACCCCACGCATAAATATCTGAGAAAACACCCTCTATCGTCTCCACTCAACCGCCATATCTACCTCCACTAAATCGATTTACCAAACCGTTCGGCTAACAATTCGGCCGCCCATCCCCAATCGAAACAAAAGCGGCGCATACTGATAAACGTTTTACGCTGTTTATCAGTTTTACCAGCCCTATCGGAAGGTGTTTCATGGTCGCATTCGATCGCAATCCGCAAGACTTCAAGTATCTGCGCCTGCTGTCGAGACAGTTTCCCACCGAGCAATCCGCGTTTACCGAGATCATCAACCTCTCGGCCATCCTCAACCTGCCCAAAGGCACTGAGCATTTTATGAGCGACGTGTATGGCGAGTACGAAGCCTTTATGCACATCCTCAACAACTGCTCGGGCGTCGTGCGCGAGCATGTCGACGAAATCTTTGGCGAAACGCTCTCCTTTGACGAGAAGGGCGAGCTGTGCACGCTCATCTACTACCCGCGCGAGAAGATCGAGCTGGTCCGCAGCCAGCGCGAGGACTCGCCCACCTGGTACAAGACGATGCTTGACCAGCTCATCATGGTCGCCCGCTCGCTTTCGAGCCGCTATACGCGCTCCAAGGTGCGTAAGGCCATCCCACGCGATTACGCCTACATCATCGACGAGCTGCTACACACGCATCCGGACGAGAACAACTATCGCGTGCGCTATCACGAGCGCATCGTGGAGTCCATCCTAGAGACCGCCAGCGCCGACGACTTTATCGAGTCGCTCGCCTCGCTCATCAAGCGCCTGGCCGTCGACCACCTGCACCTGGTGGGCGATATCTTCGACCGCGGTGGCGGCGCGGCCAAAATTATGGACCGCCTGCTCACCTACCATTCACTCGACATCCAGTGGGGCAACCACGACCTGCTGTGGATGGGCGCTGCGGCCGGTGAACCTGCCTGCATCGCCACGGTGCTGCGCAACAACCTACGCTACGACAACTACGAGATCCTGGAGAACGACTACGGCATCTCGCTGCGTGAACTTGTCGCCTTTGCTGATGCCACCTACACCGCCGGCGAGTCCATCACCCCGCTGATCAAGGCCATCAACGTGCTGCTCTTTAAGCTCGAGGGCCAGATTATCCAGCGCCATCCCGAGTTCGACATGACCGACCGCCTGTTACTCGACAAGATCGAACACGACACCGGCACGGTCACGCTCGCCGACGGCAGCGTGTGGCCGCTCACGACCAACGACTTCCCCACCGTCGACCCGGCGGACCCCTATACGCTCACGTCTCAGGAGCAGCACATCATCGACAAGCTCGTGTCCGAGTTTGTCACCGCCGATCACCTGCATCGCCATATCGATTTCCTCTATTCCCACGGCTCGATGTACAAGGTTGCCAACGGCAACCTGCTGTTCCATGGCTGCGTGCCACTCAACGAAGACGGCACCTTTAGCAGCATGAACTGCCTGGGCACCTGGCACACTGGCCGCGATTATCTCGATTTTTGCGACTACATCGCCCGCCGCGCCTGGCGTGTGGGCGACCGCGACGCTCTCGACTGGATGTGGTACCTGTGGATTGGCTTTAACTCACCCGCCAGCGGACGCCTGGTGCGTACCTTTGAGCGCGCCTATATCGCCGATAAGAGCACCTGGGTCGAGCCGATGGACCCGTACTTTACGCTTACCAAGTCGCCCTCGGGCTGCGACGACATCATGCGCGAGTTTGGCGTCACGCCCATGGCATGTTCACCGACCGGCCACATCATCAACGGCCACACGCCCGTTAAAACCACCAAGGGCGAGCAGCCCATCCGCGCCGAGGGCAAGCTGCTGGTCATCGATGGCGGCTTCTGCCGCGCTTACCATCCCAAGACGGGTATCGCCGGCTATACGCTCATCTCGAGCTCGCGCGGCTGCCGCCTCAAGTCGCACCGGGCCTTTACGACGGTTGCCGAGGCACTCACCCGCAACGTCGATATCGAAAGCGAGACCAACCGCTTTGACGGGGCCGACCGTCGCCGCATGGTGAGCGACACCGATTCCGGTGTCAAGATCCGCAGCCAGATCCAGGACCTGCGCCAGCTGCTCGATGCATATAGAAACGGTGCTATCGAGGAGCGCGCCTAGCTCCACCCGTGGGGATTGGCTAAACTTGCTGAGTTTGTCATCCCCGCGGCGCTTCGGCGCCAGCTTAAGGCAGGTACCATGCAAAAGCTCCTTGCGCAGATCATGAAATTTGGCGTCGTCGGTGTCATTGCCACGGTCATCGACTTTGGCATTATGAATCTGCTCCACTACGGTCTGGGCCTCAACATCCTAATCGCCAACACCAGCGGCTTTATCATCTCACTCATCTTTAACTACCTCGCCAGCATGAAGTACGTGTTTGCGCACAAGGAGGGCATGAGCCGCCGCCGCGAGTTCATTATCTTTGTCGTGCTGTCCGTGATCGGCCTGGTACTCAACGACGCTATCGTGTTGACACTCAACGCCGGTCTGGGACTCGAGGCCAATATCGCCAAGATCTGCGCCACCGCGCTTGTCATGGTCTACAACTTTGTGACCCGAAAGATCTTCCTGGAAGGCGACGAGACCAAGTAACTCGCAACCTTACAGCTTTACGATGCCCACGGATGACGCACGTCGAGCGCTGTGTCGTTCGTGGGCTTTGCTCGTTTACGGGCAAATTTTCAACGTTTGCGGATTAGCTCTTGAAAATTTGGCGAGTTCGTATAGTTCTTGGCAAGGACCTTACGTTTCCCTTGCAAAAGCTCTAAAGTATCCTCTGCTCGATTCATCAACGCATTGGATGTGATTACGTGCGCAAGGCACTGGCACAACCTCATACCAAGCAGTTCCTCAAGTTCGCTGTCGTGGGTCTTATCTCCTTTGGCATCGACTGGGGTATGCTCATTGCGCTCGTCGAGCTGTTTCACCTCGACTTTTTGATGAGCACCACGGTCTCGTTTACCACGTCCGTCGTGGTCAACTACTGGCTCAGCATGAAGTACGTGTTCGACCATCGCGAGGGCATGAGCCGCAAGCGCGAGTTCACGATCTTCACCATCCTGTCGGTGATCGGCCTGGGCCTCAACGACCTGTACATGTTTGTGGGCGTCACGTTTTTGAGCATCGGCTACCAGGCCATGAAGGCCATCGCCACGTTCCTCGTCACCTGGTACAACTACTTCAGCCGCCGCTTCTTCCTCGAGGGCGCACGGTCGTAGTCGATTCGCTATTTGCTTGAATGTATAACCGGTTGGAATTCCCATTCCAACCGGTTTTTTGTTTGCCGAGAGACCCGGCGACCCAATCCCATTCGCATGAAAAACGGGCGGCCCGGATGTCTGTCGGAACCGCCCGTCTGGCGCGCTATGTCGAAGCCTCTAGCCTGTAACGTAATACCAGACCACGTTGTCGCCGTTGGAGAGAACGTAGTTGCTGCAGGCCGTCATGGGCGTTGTGCCGTTGACGGAGTACATCCAGCCGCTCGTGCCGCCGTACTGTTTCTCGGCCAAACCACCAATCGCAGAAACATACGTGCCGTACGACGAGCCATGTGCGTTGACAGAAAGGCCCAGCGCGCACAGGGCATCGTAGACGGTAGCGCCTTCGTTAAAGGTAAAGGTGCCACCAGAAGACACAGGATTGCCCACAGCGCTCGATGTGACCGAAACCGTCACCGTTACGAAGCTGGACTCCTGCGAGCCGCCCTGGCCGCCCGAGGAGGCGTTTCCACCATTAGAGGATGAGGCTCCATCAGACGACTGGCCACCGCCAGACGCATTGGAAGTATCACCGACTCCCGTATTTTGGGCAGCGGATTTATCGCCAGACTTCTTGCCGTCCTGGTCCTCGGACTTCTTGTTATCCGAGTTCTTGTCCGATTCCTTGTTTGAAGACTCGGAATCGTCCTTGGACTTGGACTCATCAGAATGCTTGGACTCATCTTTTGCGTCATTCGATGACTTAGAATCCTTGGAACTGGCCTCGCCCGAAGTCGTAGTCGAGCCAGACACCTTGGTGTCCTTGGTTACGACGCTCTCCCCCGTCACGGTCTGAATGATCCAGTCGATGGACCAGGCACCGCTCTCGGAAGGATGGACGAAACCCAGCGAGACGACGATCAGAATGGTGCACGCGGCAGTCAGGACGCCGAGGAGCGTCTTGCGACGAGGGGCGGACGCCGCCGAAGCGGCGCCCTGTTGCTTTGCATCGTCGAACTGAATGAACGAGGAATCTGGTTGCTTGGGGTCAGCGTCCTTGGATTTATTGGACACAGCCCTCACCTACCGACGTTTGGTGAACACGAACACGCCGACGATGGCGAGACCGATGACGCCGGCGGCAACGCCAACAATGGCGAGCGGGTTGGTGCCAGTCTCCTGCTCGGAGGCACTAGAGGACTTCTTAGCAGTGGTCGTGGAAGCAGCACCCGTATCGGACTTGGAATCGGACTTCTTGTCGGACTTGTTGTCCTTCTTGTCAGACTTCTTGTCAGACTTCTTCTCGTCCTTCTTATCGGACTTATCGGTGTCCTTCTTGTCGGACTTGTTGTCCTTGGTCTCGGTCTTGGTCGACACCGTCGTCTTGGTCGTCGGCTTATGACCCGGGGCGATAGCGCCGCCGGCCTGCTGGCCCTTCGTGCCGGAGCCGGAACCCGTGCCCGTGCCAGCACCGGAACCGTTGCCAGCGCCACCGTTGCCACCATTAGTGCCAGAACCGCCATTGCCGCCAGGGTTGGTGGCATTCTTGGTCCACTTGGCATACAGCGTCAGATCGGCCGTCACCGGCATACTGAAGTCATACGCCTGCGTGCAAGTCTCATCGGTGAACCAACCGCCGAAAGTGTAGCCATCGCGCGTCGGATCGGCCGGCTTGACCAGCTTGCCGTCGGCCGTAGTCTGGAAGTCGACCTTAGAACCCTCGCCAGTCTCAAACGAGACCTTAACGCCACCACTCAGCTTGAAAAGCGTGCCGGAATCGTTGATGTAGTAGAGGTTACCCTTGGCATCGCAGGCAATCGGCGAGTCACAGTAATTGTTGTGTCCCGCTGCGCTAAACGCACCGGTCGCCTGCGCGTCACCCATCTTGTAGCGATACACGCCACCGCCCGAGGTGTAGCTCACATAGTCGGAAGTCGCACCATAGTTGACAGTGAAATAAACGTACGCGTCATCCGCCTGGACACTCACGAGCGGTGCGCCCTTGATGCCACCGGCAGGAAGCACGGAGCCATCGGCAGACGAAACCAACGTCGTAGCAAAGTCATTATCAAGGTCGACAATCGCCAGCGCCGAACCGCCAGAAACCTCGCCACCGACAATTAGCTTATTGCCATACAGCGTGGGCATGCAGGCACAACCCGTAAGACCAAGATCGATGACGCGTTCTTCGGAAATGCGCGAAGAGGCCCTTGCGTTTGCGTCCGACAGTGCCAGCACGTGGAGCTTGCCGTCACGCGAGATCACATAGGCATGCTTGCCGTCTTTGGACAGTACACAGCCGGAGTTGACGATGGCACCAACCGAAACGCTGCCGAGCACATCACCCGTCGACTTGCTAAGCATCTCAACGGTACCCGCACTCGTCGGAACCAGAATATAGCCGTCGCCCACTGTAGCGCTCGTCCAGTAGTAGCCCTCATCAGCATTAACATGCTGCCAAGAAACAGCGCCGGTCAGTATATTAATACGCGTCAGGTGACCGTTATTGTACGTACTCGTTCCATAGTCGACATCAACGGTGCCAACGTAGAGATAGTTGCCATCGACCGTCAGCTGGGAATTTGACTGGGCAGATTTGCTCACAGAGTCAGTGACCCAAACCGTCGTCAGCGTATCGGCCGTCAGAGCCTGGACCGCACCGCCGTCGAGCGGGACGATGACCAAGCCTTTCGTATAAATCGGACGCGTGGTGTAGCCAATCGCAGTCTGAAGGTTCGACTCGGCAAGCACCTTGCCCGACTCGGCGTCGATCTTAAGCAAACGCTTGTTCACGGCAAGGTAAACGTTGCCGTTCACGACAATAGGCTCACTCGCATTGGGATACGTGGCACCCGAGTAGGCCCTCCAATCGAACGTCCAAGAGCTTGCCAGCGCGCCCGTAGGCGTGGACACGTTCTTGACCACCGCATTGGAATTGCCACTCCAGTCGGCTTTCCAATCGGTCGGGCGCGAAGCGCTCGGATCGACTACGACTTCATCGGGATTAGGAACGGTGTCGCCAGGGGCGTAAGCCCAGACGATTTTGTCGCCCGACTTGAGCACGTAATCGCTATCGAGCTGAGGCCCGGGAACGCCGTTGACAAAGAACGACCATGCACCCGACAGCTCGGTGCCATCAAGCGGGGAGACAAGACTATGAACACCCCAATAACCAAATTGGTCGTACATCTTGGACTCAATGCCAATGGCATCGAAGTAGGCAGCGGAAGCGTCCTTGATCGTCGTGCCCTCGACAAACACCTGCGTCGAAGGATCGGTCCAGCGCTGCGCCTTCTCATCCTTCTTACCGATGATCTCCATTGAAACGGAAACCTGGCCGGGCATGGTTCCATCAAAGCCATAGACCCAAGTAACCTTGTCCCCGGCCTTGAGTGTGTAATTGCCCGCGCCGACATTGGCCGCCCGACCGTTAACGAAGAACTGCCAGAATTTCCAAGTGTTTTCGTTAACTCTCTCGCTCGAAAGCGTCACGGTCTTGTTGAACGGTGAAGTCAGCGACTCGAGATACCAGCCGTACGTGCCTTTCCCCGTTTTGGCGCCAATGCCAGCCTTTTTAAAGGCCTGCTCGGAAAGATCAGCAGCGGTCGCGCCCTCTTCCACCAAAGCTGTCGTGGGCTGCGCCCATGTCTGCTGAGCACCCGAGGTGTCCTGGCCGATAACGGTGCAGCTAACGGAAATCTGATTGGCGGGTGCGGGGTCGCCGTACTTCGAGTAGCACCAGACGACGGAGTCGCCGTCCTTGAGCGTGTAGCCGCCCGCGCCGACCGCGGAGGCGCTGCCGTTGACGAACAGCTGCCAGTGCGCGCCGGTCGCCGGGTCGTAGGCGAGCGTGCGGCCGGAGTCGAAGGGCGACGTGATCGAGTTGAGCGCCCAGCCCCAGGAGCCGTTGGGGTCGTAGTCGGCTTTGAGGCCGGCCTGCTTGAAGAGCTGCTCGGAGAGGTCGGCCGCGGTCGAGCCCTCCTTCAGCGTGATCTGCTGGGCGGCAGCCCAGGTCTGCTGGGCGCCCCCGGCGTCGGTGCCGACGACGGAGCACGTGGCCGCGACCTCTTGGCCTGCGGCTTCGGTAGGCTGAGATTCAGCCTCATCGGAAGCGGCTACAACACTTTTGACGTTCTGTTCGGATGAATCCGGCGAAGCAGTAGAAGCCTCGGCTGTAACAGAATCGTCCGACGCTACGCCGTTGCTATCTGCGGCATTCGTCGAAGCGCCATCGTTAACCGACGCATCGCTCGCGTTAGAGCCGGTTTCAGAAACGACACCGTCGGCAGCACCATCCGCGGGCGCTGCGTCCTCGCCCGGCGTCGTAGCCTGAGCCACAGCCTCGGCAATGCCCTCGGCGCCCTCGGCCCACAGCTGAGCCGGCGTGGTGCCAAAGGCCATCGCGAAGGCCAGGAATGCCACCAGGCCGCGCTTGGCTACGCCGCGCGCAATTGCGCCACGGCGATGCGAGACGCGCTGACGCTCGTCCACAAACATATCCATTTGTCTCCTACTGTCTGTACTTGGAGCGTTGCCTTGAGACTGCCCCACGTCATCGCGCATGTTGCGCTCGAGTTCCCCCATCGGGGTCCCCCTTCCCTCCAGAGCCCTATGCACACCGGCGGCATACGCCGCAGCCGCATGCAAGATGGGAGGCGATCCGACTTAACCTTAACGACTCGGGCACGTCGTCCGATCTGCGACGCGAACATCCCGAGCCAAGAGGAATTACGGTTACTGGTACAGCCGGGGACTTGCACCCCAATTCTCCCAAACGCGCAGGTAAACCGCGTATTCATGCGTCTCCGCACCACCATCTAGGCCATCGATTATTACCGTCAAAATGGTATCACGCAAAAGGGCCTCGCACGCAGGCGAAGCCCAAGGTAAAAGCTATTGTTTGCGATAGGAAAATGCGGTGACGGTCGCGGCCTCTAGTGCTTGCCGCCGTGACTGTTGAGCCAGATATTGCGGCCCAGCATAAGCGCCAGCACCAGTGCGCTGACGTAGCCCATAAAGCCAATGACCGGGATACCAAACACAACCGGCTCGATGCGCGCGTAGTACACCACCGACGAGCCGATAAACAGGCCGGCAATCACAATTGCCATCGACATGCGGTCGATAATTCCACCCAGCTGTCGCAGCGCCTTATCGCTGCTCATGATCTGCGTGTTCACCTTAAGCTGGCCGCGCGTGAGCATGCGCGATGCCAAGCCCAGATACTCGGCCGCCTCGAGCGAGCCTTTTGCTGCGCGATAGCTGCTCGCGGCAAGATCGCGCCCCATTTCGCGGACGCGCACATAGGTGCTCTTCTCGTTTTTGATGTGCGTCTGGATGATCTGGATCATGTTGACGTTGGGCATGTACTCGGTCAGCAGGCCCTCGAGCGTCACCATGCCGCGGGCGAACATCGTGACCACACTCGGCAGCTCAACGTCATTTTTGCGCGCCAGATTGAGCAGCGAGGTCAAAAACTCGCCGATATCAAGGTCCTTCAGGTCAAGGCCCGCAAAGTCAGCCACGATAAAGTCCAAATCGGACAAAAAGGCCGAATGATCGAGCTCGCCCGAATCGCCACGCGTCACGGCAAAGCGCATGAGCGAATCCTTGAGCTTGGGCACGTCGCCCTCGGCCACGGCGAAAATCATGTCCTTGACGATGCCACGATCGTGGCTCGACATGCGTCCGACCATGCCCAAGTCGATAAAGTAGACAATGCCGTCCTTGAGGATGATGTTTCCCGCATGCGGGTCGGCATGGAAAAAGCCGTCGTCGAGCACCTGCGTCGAGTAGTCCTCGACGATTGCAGCACCGATCTTTTCCAAGTCATAGCCCTCGGCCACCAAGCGTTCAGGATCGGCGATCGAAATGCCGTCGACGTAATCCATGACCACCACGTGCTCAGTGCACAGGTCCAGATAGGATTTAGGGCACCCCACGCCATGAACGCTCTTATGGAACTCGTAGAAGTCGTTGAGGTTTTTGGCCTCGGCCAAAAAGTTGGTCTCCTCGCGAAACGAGGTCCACAACTCCTCGACTACGCCGTGCAGGTCAACGAATTGATCGGTGTTGACGAACTTGGAAACGATACGCACAACCGAGCGGATGATATCGATGTCCTGTGCCATAACCTGCTGCGCACCGGGGCGCTGCACCTTAACGGCCACGTCCTCGCCCGTCACCAGGCGAGCGCGGTGCACCTGCGCGAGCGATGCGCTACCAAGCGGGTTGGGATCGATCGCGTCGAACATCTCCCCCAGGCGCAGGCCGTATTCTTCTTCCAGACAACTGAGTACGACCTCGTACGGCACCGGCTCCACGTCGGACCGCAGACGACGCAGCTCGTCGCAAAAGCGTTGCGGCAGAATCTCGGACCGGTTAGCCAGAATCTGCCCCATCTTGACGAACATGGGGCCGAGTTCCTCGAGCAGGCGGCGCAAACGAACCGGCGTGAGGTTGTCCCACACGCGGTACTTTTTGACCAGGCGAACAATCTGCCCGATGCGCTCGCGGCGACCCGCCGGCGTGAGCTGGTATTCTTCATCCGGCGCCATCGCGTCGGGCTCCTCGGGGACCATATCGACAGCGCGCGGCTTCTTGCGAGCGCCCGAGACGGCGGCATCGACCTCATCGACAACCGCCGCCTCGTCACCCAAGGGATCTAGATTGTTGTAATCGGTGGTGGAATCTGCCATCTGCGCTGCTACTCGGCCTCTTCGGTATCCTTCGCATCGTCGGGCTCAACGGACTCGACGGGCACCGAGGTCACGTTGTCCTCGACTGAATCGACGATGTCGCGCACATGGGCCAGGAAGGCCGTGCGCTCGGGGGCGGTCATGACGCGGACGCGGGCAAGGATGAGCTCGTCAAGCACGCGCTGGGCCGCGGTCTCGCCCTGCATACCCAGACGCTCGGTCAGGTCGGAGATGGTGCCACCGGCCTGCTCGAACATGTCGGACACACTGCGGGCGATATCGGGAGCACCTGCGTCCTTGCGCACCTGCTCACCCTTGGTGTTGAGGTCGTCGAGGACCTTCTTGCTACCCTCGATGGCAACGGCGGCGGCGCCGAAGCCCACGTTGATGGCGCCGTTAACAAGCTGATCGAGTTTCATAACCATGGTTGTCTCCAATCACAAACAACTGCATTGGCGTTCTTGTACCCAAGATTGAGTGAAAGCGACAAAGCGTTTTAGCGCTATTCGATCGACGGGAGATCCCTACCTCACGTTGTCGTTCATCGCGAAAGAGTTCTTCATGGCGCAGCTCGTGGTATAGAGCACCTTGCCCAACAGGGCATCGGTTTCTACACGAACACGCTCGGCAAACTCCTCGTTGGCGCGGGCGAGCTCGGCAGGCACCTCGGCCTCGGGCAGAACGGCTACGGCAGCGTCGACGTCATGAATCTGCTTGTGGCCCATGCCGCCGACCTTCTCCTGATAATCCTCGACTGCGCGGCCGCACTCATGGAAGCGGACGTCGGCCAGCGCGCCGATCAGGCGGTTGGCCCAGTAGAAGTTTTCGGACGTCACGCGAGCCTGCGTGTCGGCATAGTACTCGGGCATGGTCTCGACGTTGGCGTACAGCGGAACCAGCGCGTTAAACGAGTTGGAGCCAAAGGCCATCCACTGCACGGCGCGGTAGGCCGGCTGCGCATAGGGGCGCAGCTGCAACACGGCGAGCTGGCTGTTGCGGTTGATGCCGATGGGGCGATAAGCGCCACGCGTGGCGGGCGTGCCCTTGCTGCCGTAGCAGTCGTACTCCGTGCCCTGGTAGTGGCTCGAAAGCACGTACTTGATGTCCTCGATGGTCACCTTGCGCTCGGGCACGCGGCTCCAGGGGATGTCGTCGCTCTCGGGCGTGTAGTCGGCCTCGGGGCCGTCCCACACATCGCTGGGGTTGAGGCAGCGCTGCATGTACCAGGCGCGCGGCGTGTTGTAGACATGGTCGCTGTCGCTGTGCGAGCCAAAGGCCTCGCGCGGGTTAAAGATCGCAGCCGGGCCGTCGCCATCGACGCCCAGCGTCAGGTCCAGATGCCACTCGGCCATCCAGGCACGCAGGTCGGCGGAGCACATGTGGTCGGCCTGGGCGCCCTCGGCGTCATCCAGGTCAAAGCTGTCGATACCCAGCTGGTTGGGCATGGTCACATAAGCGTCATCGGGCACGCGCTTGGCGATCCAGTGGTGACCGCCGATGGTCTCGAGCCACCAGATCTCGTCCACGTCGCTAAAGGCGATGCCGTTGTTCTCGTAGGTGCCATAACGCTCGAGCAGGTCACCCAGAATGCGTACGCCGTCGCGGGCGGATTTGGCATATGGCAGCACCAGGGTCACCATGTCCTCCTCGCCCAGACCGCCGGGCTGCGCCGGAACATAGCCGTCCTCGCCCTCGTTGCCCTTGGCGGGCACGTAGTCGACGAGCGGGTCGGCGCCGCGAACGCGCTCGTTGGTGGTGAGCGTCTCGGTTGCGGACATGCCCACATTGAGCTCGTTGAAACCGGCCTCGGCCCAGATGCCGTGGCCCGGGACAACATCGGGGACGCTCGTGTAGCGCATGGGGTTATCGGGCAGCTCAACGGTCAGGTGACTCAGGACGCTCGTGTAGACGCGCGGCTGCTCGTCGGGATGCACCACGCGCATGCGCTTGGGCTCAAACACCCCGTTGGACGAGTCCTCGTTGCGAGCAACCAACGTCGACCCGTCGTAACTCGCGTTCTTACCAACCAAAATCGTTGTGCACGGCATGCGCATCCTCCTTGAGCGAAGAAATCAAACGATAACAGTGTATCGCTTCGGCGCAGAAAGGGCGAAACCGCGGCGCTGGCAACCCCTGTGGTCAAAAAATGCCAAATATGAGTACTGTCACCAATTTAGTAACAGCAATTTTGCTACATATGGGTGTCGAAAGTCTACATTTGTTCAAAAATTAGATGATGTAATTCCTCATAGGTCCAATAAAATAAGCTCTCTATCGATAATAAATATCGTTAGAGAGCCTATTTGACCTAAAATATATGTGACTATCTTGGCAACAGTACTCATATTTGGCATTTTTTGTCCACGGGGTATAGAACTAACCCCTCAAACAGCCCAAAACGCCTATTTCGATGCGCGCTCGGCCGCTTCGATCACGTGTTTGGCGAGGATCGCCGTCGTCACGGCGCCCACGCCGCCCGGCACGGGCGTGATGGCGTTAACGACCGGCTCCGCGGCAACAAAATCGACGTCACCCACCAGCTTGCCAGCGTCCTCATCCCAGTTAATGCCAACATCGATGATCGTCTGGTCCTCGCGAACGGCATCCACGCCAATCGTACGCGCGCGTCCAACGGCCGCAACCACAATGTCGGCAGCACGGCACTCAGCGGCCAAGTCATGCGTATGCGTATGGCACGTCGTCACGGTTGCATTGCGAGCCGTAAGCATGGCGGCAACGGGACGGCCAATCACCAGCGACCGACCAACGACCGCGACCTTGGCCCCATCCAGCTCAACGCCGTAATGATCCAGTAGCGCCAACACGGCCTCAGCCGTGCAAGGAGCAAAACCCTCGCCGCGCCCCGAAAGCGTGGTGAGCAGCGAAGCCGGCGTCATGGAGTCAACGTCCTTGGCGGGATCGAGCGCTGCGGCGACGGCGTTCTCGTCAAGGCCGGCGGGCAGCGGGCGGAACATCAAACAGCCATGAACAGCCGAATCGGTATTGATGTCCTCGATGGCCGTCAACAGCTCGTCCTGCGAAACATCGGCAGAAAGCAAAACGCGACGAGCCTCAATCCCCACTTTTTCGCAGCGCTTGAGCGCACCGCGCTCGTAGGATAGGTCGTCCTCGCGCTCACCCACACGCACGATAGCCAACGTCGGAACAACGCCCCGCTCGCGCAGGACTGCGCAGCGAGCAGCAAGTTCCTCAGTCAAAGCGCGAGCAACGGGAGCACCCTTCAGCAGCTCAGCCATGGCTATCCTCTCTTCCTTGCAGCGTCGGCGGCGCGGCGCGCCAGCGCATCGGCGCGCGGCAACCACGTATCCAGCAGCTCATCGCACGCTGCCTCGAGCTCCTCGGCGCGTGCACGATCCTTCATAGACGTGGTGTTCGCAAAGAGCGTCAAGCTCGCGCCCTGCATAGCAGAACGGCAGAACACGGCGCCGCACGCCACATCGGACAGCAGCTGACGCGAACCCTTGTCGGCCATGTCCTCGAGCAGCGCCAGTGCACGCCCGCAGGCATCCATAATGCGATACGGCGGCATAGCGGCCACATGCAGCGCATCCTGAATCGCGGTCGCTCGAGCCGGATCGTCACGCGGAATACCGTACGCCGCGGACACCCGCCTGTAGGCACGAACGTCCTCGGAAACCAACTCGACAAGCTCCTGGGCCAGCTCATCAGCCTGGGCAAACGCGCGCGTCAGGTCATCCGCACGATCAGCAAGCGCGGGATTGGTCGCACCGTAGCGGGCAACCATTCCACACAGCGAGGCGCCCAGCGCGCCCACAAAGGCGCTCGCGCTGCCACCGCCGGGAACCGGCTCGCGCGCGGCCAGCGCCTCGGCAAACCCGCGGCAGGTCTTGTCCATCATCTCTTGGCTCATACGCATGCACCTTCAAGTCATATACATCGGTCGAGCGGCAACCGCCGACCGACCGCATCGATCACATAATGGTGCTAAGTCTAGCCCATAAGCACATGGGCGTCAGCGCACCTGGCCATCGCGGATTTCTATGGCACACGATAGGCGACAGCAACGCAAACATGGGACACATGGCCCACCTTTCGAGACTCCCGGGCGGCGGCAACTGGGGCATACATATAGGTAAGGAGCCCTATGTTGGGGCAAGCTCATCACGGCACCGGACGGAGAATGGAGGAATAACCGCACAGTAAACAAAGACATCATGTGCATGCGTAACCGCCGCCCCAGCGATCCGCGGCACACGATGTCCCTGGCAGACAAGGAGGACGCCACCATGAAGAAAAAGACCCTATCGATCCTTTCCCTTTGCATCGCCCTCTTTGCCGCGTTTGCCCTTGTCGGCTGCGGCGGGAGCGCATCGGGCGGCGGCAGCGCCTCCAAGAGCGAGAGCAAGGAAAAGGCCCCCGTCGCCAAGAAGACCGACTTTATCTGGTTTAAGGTCGAGATGCCCGAGGGCGTCGGCGTAAGCGACTCCGCCGGCAAGAATGCCGACAGGGTCCAGCTCACCTTCCCCGAAGACGAGAACGCCTCGGCCGATCGGTTTATCCCCGTTTGAAAAAAGCGCTGACTGCCGAGGAATCCCACGCCGACCAGGCGGAAAAGAAGGGGGATACGTTCCAGTGGAAGGATGGCGGGTCCGTCGAGTATAACGGCAGGACGTGGCTCGTCGGAACGTACGAGGACAACAGTGGCATCACAACCCTCCTCTTTACCGACGTTGAGCCGGGAAGCATCTATGTCCTTATCTCGAACTTCGACCTGCACAAGAAAGAAGCCGAGGCGCTCCTCAACTCCATCGAATTCCCCGATGACATGGCAGAGGCAGTTTCCGAGGCGCGCGAAGTCGAGATTTCGAGCATCGAGCTCAAGTAACGGGACACCCGCACGCGCCTACGCGCACCTGCGCACATGCGCCCCATTAAAGCAACGGGCACCCAACCCCGGGGAGGGCCGACAGCATCGGCCCTCCTCTCTTTTGCGTCCGAGCATATTGCCACTTAACGGCACAAATCCGGCCCTCAGAATGGGACACATGGCCCACCCTAGCGAGCCGCCCACGCGTACAGTAAAGGCAGGTAATCCATGGGCGGTTACAGATCGAGGAGGACACGACCATGAAAAAGAAGGCCTTTGCGATTCTCACCCTCTGCATGAGTCTTTTTGCCGCAGTTGCCCTGGTGGGTTGCGGTGGAAGCGGTGGCGCTGCCGGCAGTGGCGGCAGCGGCGGAGCAGAAAAGCCAGCCGTGGATATGAGGACCGACTTCATTTGGTTTAAGGTCGAGGTGCCCGAGGGCGTCGAAATCACGGACGTCGCAGGCGACACCGCCGATAGGGCCCAGTTTAAGTTCACCGAGAGCGAGCACGCCAGCGATCGCTTCATCCCTGTCTTCGACTCCGACAAGAACGCCGACGAGCTGTTCGACTACGAGGCCAAATGGAAAGCCAACTTTGAGTGGACCGAGAATGACCCCGTCAAGTACAACGGCAAGACTTGGCGCAACGCTTCCTATACACACTCGGGCGGCGTGACGACTGAGTACTTCACCGAAGCAGGCGGCGGCAGCGTCTACGTGAGCATCGACAATGTCGAGGAGCACAAGGACGCCGTCAAGACCATGATGAAGTCTCTGGAGTTTGCCGACGACATCGCCGAAGCCAAGACCGAGGCCATGGACGTCAAGCTCGACGATATCGAGATCAAGCGCTAAGCGACTGGCGAGCGCAACGGGAAACACGGTCGCAGTGCAAACAAGCGACGGTACCCCAGCGCTTCGTACCCAGGGAGGGCCGGTAAACCGACCCTCCCTTTCTTATGCCGGTAGCCGACGAACGCGAGGATGCCGGACGCCGGAACCGCCCCAAATGTGGCAACAGTACGAAAACGATAAACACCCCAACACGTCCGCCCACCGATTTATTGCGCCGCGCAGATTATTGCGCCGCGCAGACAATTAAACCAGCATCTTTAAACATCTGGGCAGTATAGTGACCAAAACTATCGCATAACCGCACCCCGCGAATGGAGGAGTCATGGCCGAACATCATGCCATCAGTCGCCGAGCGTTTACGCTGGGCTTAGGTCTTGCGGCGCTGTCGCCGCTTGCAAGCCTGCCAGAAACCGCGGCACCGGGCATTCCCCTGCGAGCGGCATTTGCAGACGACACGCCCAAACCGGCGGAGCACCTCGGTAATTTCGTCATTCGCCTTCGCCCCGCGGGCTATTTTCGCACCACGAGCGTCAACCAAGACGGCAACGTTCGCGGCAACGTCTGCCACCTGTTTAACGACGGCACGTCCAGCAAGCTCATCCTTGAGAACGTAACGACCAAGAATGACGATACAAACTGGTATGCTATCCGCACTTGCTCAATTTCGAAGAGCATAAAAAGACGGGCTACAGCATTTGGTCGGTCGACGACGACTCTGACAAAGATGGAAAGGTCATCCACGTATGGGGCGGCGAGTATGACAACAAGCCCAGCCGCGCTTTTGCGTTCGAGCGTCAATCAAACGGAACCTATATCATCCGAGACCGCACGGTCGAGAAAGAAACCGAGAAAAAAGACATTAAGTACCTGGCAATAGAATCGAACGGCGAAGACCAGGACAACAATAAGATCTGCCATAAGAGTAAGAGCATTCCGTGGGAGCTCGAACTCATCGGTTACGACATGAAAAAGAACGATGTCACGGTTAGCAGCCTCGACTGGATCACGTACAGCAGCTACGTCGATGGGCCATGTTGGATGAAATACATCGACGACAACAAGTTCCTCGATGAGCTGAGCATCCCGGGTACGCACGATTCGGGCACCTGCAGCGTGGACAACGACACTGAGCCCCAAACCTCGCTTGCAAAGTGCCAGCAGGATTACATTCCCACGCAGTTGCTCGAAGGCATTCGCTATTTTGATATCCGACTCGGAAAGGGCGACGACCCCGGTATCGACCACGGGATTTTCTACCTACTCAAAAAAGACGGGAACTATCTGCATCTCTCCGATGTCATCGGGTACTTCAAAACGTTTTTGAACGAAAACCCGTCAGAAGCGCTCATCATGCTGGTGTCACGAGGCAACGACGAGGCTACCGACGAAAGCGTTACGACGGCTTTCGCCAATGTTATGGGCAATAACTCCGATCTGTTCTATACGTCGAGCCATGTCCCCACACTGAACGAGGTGCGCGGAAAGATCGTCCTGCTGCGTCGATTTAAACTCGCCGGCGACAGCGTAGACGGCCACACGTGGGGCCTCGACCTCACTGAATGGGACGACAAAATCAAGGCGCATTCCGGAAAGTCCATGTGCCTCGTCCAAGACGCGCGAGGCTTTGAGGCTGCGGGCAATGCGGGTGCCAAAGAGCCCTATTGCACCAAGGTATATGCCCAAGACCATTACGACTGCACGGGATCCAGTAAGATCGACTGGGTCGATATGGCCCTGAATGCAGCGCCCGATCTCAAGCGCAGTCCCGTAGATATCACTGCCGAGGACGGGACAACGGCGCAGGTGACGGAGCGCTGCTGGTTTATCAACTACACGAGCTGCACGCAATACAACCCATTTACCGCAGCGCGAGTGGTCGACGAGCACCTGTACAAGAGCTCGTATATAAACAATAGCGGAGTTGAGAGCACAAAGGCGGACTGCCGCAAGCACATTGGCATCATTGCGTCCGACTTTGTTGATGCGGCACTGGCCCGAAGCATCTACCAGCGCAATTACGATACGCAGCACAAGCAGACGGCTTCGTGCTACCTCCCAGCCCGCATGCACATGACATATGGCGACTCGCTGAGCGACGCCTCGCTCCAGGACGGCAAGACCGTTGGCGAGGGTCATTTCCGCCTTGTCGACAGCAGCAACGTACTCAACGTGGCGGCTTCGGGAAGCGCTTTTGCCATCGAATACGTTGATGTCGATGCCTTGGGCAATGAGACCGTTATAGGGCTGCAGGGATCCGTGCCCATCGATATCGATCCGCGCGTGCTGACGCCTCATTTTGAGGGACTCGAAGGCCTTAAGGCCGGCGAGGACGTGCGCGCCAAGGTCACGGCGCCGCTCGACGGCAAGCTCGAAAACGATGCCTGCACGGCCCAACTCGAGTTTATGCACGATGCAAACGGTGCTCCAGGAACGGTGATGGCCGAGGGCGAGGCATTTGCCGCGGGGACGTATTGGGTGCGTGCGAAAGACCTGTTGGGCGACGCGGCACAGAACTACATGCTCGCCAGCAATGGAGCCGTAAGCTTTACCGTAGCGGCCTCGGGCAGTGCAGGCGGCACCGGCAGCGGCACGGGTTCCAACGCAGACGGCGCTGATAAGAATGGTAAGGGCAACAAGGGTAAGGGCTCGGGCGGAAAACTCGCCGACACGGGCGACGGCTCTGGCATCGCCGCCGGGCTCGCCGCTGCCGCCATGGCGACAACGGTCGCTGGCGCGGCGATGCTTGCCAGTGACCGCGAAAACGCTGGGGACGATAGCGAATAGGCAAGCCGGCCTTTTAGACACATCGACTCAATCGGGGGCGCAGGATACCGTTCTGTGCCCCCGATTTTTACCTTGGCCCAAACGCCGCCATAGGCTACATCACCATGTTCAGCGCGTTAACAAACTCCTGGGCCTTCGCACGACTGCTCAGGCTAAAAACACAAGCAGTCAACAGCCTGTTACGCAGAAAAACATCGCGGCCTTTGATTCTATTGACGCCCGTGATGTCCTTAAGATAGACAATTTCGGTGTGCTTGCCACCAAAAGCGCCCTTCTTGAGCACCTCGATACGGTTGGGGTAGATCTTGACGTCTTTAAACCTACCCGAGCCCTTGTCCTGAAACAGCAAGGTGTTGTTGTCCATGCATGTCACTCCCATGGGGTTCGCGAAAGCTGTCTCTATTGCCAAATTTTAGTCACCGCAAGGCCCCCATGCGAAGTTGCCAGACAGCGCAGCGATTCGTGTCCGTACGAGTCTTTAAACTAAATGCAATAAAGATGCGTCCTCAAGAGGAAAGTCGGGCGATATTGATGAGTGAACTGGCAAACCGCGGGGAATCGGCAATCGTGCCAGAAGTTTTTTACAAGCAGGTTTCCTCGATTTTCAACGCCGCTCGCGACAAGGCCTATACCGCCGTTAACTTTGCGATGGTTGAGGCATATTGGGAGATCGGCAAGAGTATTGTTGATGAACAGGGCGGAGAGGAGCGCGCCAAGTATGGCGATGCACTGATCGACGAACTTGCCGTTAGATTGACTAAGGATTTTGGCAGAGGCTTCAACGCCAGAAGCTTAAGATACATGCGTCAGTTTTATCTTGCGTTCCCAATTCGGAACGCGCTGCGTTCCGAATTGAATTGGACACATTACCGCAGGTTATCGCGTATAACCAACCCTGATGCTCGAACATGGTACATGAACGAATGTGCCGATTCTCGCTGGAGCACGCGTCAGCTCGAGCGCCAGATCAACACCATGTTCCGCGAGCGCCTGCTTGCCAGCAAGGACAAGGAGGCCGTCACCCAGGAAATCCAAAAGAGCGCCCCGGCTCGTCGCCCCGAGGATATCATCCGCGACCCATATGTACTGGAGTTTTTAGGTTTCTCGGACGATACTGCGTTTCGCGAGAGCGATCTAGAGCAGGCGCTCATCACGCATCTTCAGAAGTTCCTGCTGGAGCTTGGCCGTGGTTTCGCTTTCGAGGCGCGCCAAAGGCGCATCACCTTTGATGGGCGCCATTTCTATATTGACCTTGTGTTTTACAACTATCTGATGCGCTGCTTCGTGCTCATCGACCTTAAGACGGACGATCTTACGCACCAGGACCTGGGCCAGATGCAAATGTATGTGAACTACTACACGCGCGAGCTCATGAACGAAGGCGACAATCCGCCCATAGGCATCGTGCTCTGCGCGGACAAAAGCGATTCGATCGTCGAGTACACGCTGCCCGAAGACAACGACCAAGTGTTTGCCGCCAAATACCTGCCGTATCTTCCAAGCAAGGAAGAGCTGGCGCGCGAGCTGAGTGCCGAGTACCGCGCCATCAACGAAGCGACTAATGGCGAAGCGCAAGGGTAGCGGCACGTTGCGACCGAAACGCCCGCACGCCTGTGAGCCGTCCCGCGCTGCGCTTCCCTACTTCCCAAAGACCGCAGCGAGCAAGCCCTTGCGTTTGGGCTTTTCTTCTCGGTAGGAACCCTCGACGGCGGCTGCAACCTGGCGCGGTTGCTCGCCGCCTCCACGGCGCACGATCTGGTACAGAAACGGCGACTTAACGTATTTGACCTCGATGGGCGTGGCGTGCACGGTGCTCTCGCCGGACAGATGCAGGCTCGGGTTGAGCGGTGCCACCACATGCGTCTCGCGCTTGTCGCTAAACACCACCGCGGCCGCGCGGCCCGTCTGGCCGTTCACAGCGATGCGCACTTGCTCGCCGTCGCGGCTGTCCGTCGCCGGACGATCGACAAAGTAGACCGGCACCATCACCAGACCGTCCTTATGCTTGCGGGCCTTGCGCGCCCAGGTTCGGATGCTCTTTTTATTGAGCCCAAGCACTGCCTCGGCATCGTTGCCGACAATGTCGAGCGCCAACTTATCAATGACCACTTGGTCCTTGGTAGACGCATCGACGGAGACAACGCGAAAGTCACCTTCCTGCATGGCCGGGTCAAACGGCCCAACCTTGGCAAAGTCCCACGGCTCCAAAATGCCCATAAGGCGAACATCCAGATAGTTTGCCCGCGGATACGCCCAGTCGAGCACCTCGTAGTACACCAGGGTTTCCTTGCTCAGGCCCTTGCCCGGGAAGCTCGCCATCATACGCAGGTCCGCCAGCGCCATGGGGAAATAGAAGAGCATCATGTCGTTTTGGATTGCGTCTTCCACCTCGTGCCCGGCAAAGACGTCGGGGTACTGACGCACCAGCTGCAGTGCGTTGGCACGCGCCTGCTGCGGCGAGATTTCGCATGGAATACCCTGCTCCGGCACATACTCCGCACCCACGCCCATGGTCAGACGTTTGCTAAACGTACCGGGCTTGAGCAGGTCGGCAATGCCGATCTTGTTGCCGCAGGACGGGCACTCAAACACACGCTGCGTTGACTCGCCCTCAAAGGACGCGCCGCAGAAGGGGCAGGGAATGCTCACGTGCGTGGCTTCTTGGAACTCCTGCGCCGTGCCGCGGTCCTCCCATAGCAGATGCTCCAGAACCGACTGATTGCGCCAGTGCGAATTAAAGAAATACCAGTCCGGGTCCTCCGGGCGCTCGAGCTGCGACACATGGGTGAGCTTAAGTAGCCCATCGACAACCGTCAGCGGCGCATGGCGAATGCCCAAAGCGCTCTTGGGCTCCCCCGCATCGGCCTGCCACGGAACGACCGTGCCGCAATAGGCGCACTCAAAGCTGCGTTTAGCCTGGTGTGAGTACATAGGGCCGCCGCAGTTTTGGCATTTAATGGCAAACATCTCGTCCATGGAAACGTCCTCCTTTGCACAGGGGCTGTCGACATTAAGTATGTCGAGCAAACTGGCACATGCCCATACCCATGTGGCCCAAAATGGACCACCCAGGCAGACGGGAAGGCCTGCTCGTTAGCGCGGGCAGACCATTGCTGCATTTTCTGAGCACCGGCGCACGGTGCGCCCATGCGAGCTACACTATCTCCTTAAACATGATTGTGAGGACGACCGCTATGCTATTTGTAAATCGGCTGGTACATACGCTTGTTCCCGGCAGCGAGGGCGAGCCGGTCGATGCCTCCTGCCGCACCAACGCGGGCTTCGCCGCAAGCCTCATCTGCATTGGCCTCAACATCACCCTGTGCCTGGCCAAGGGCATCGCAGGCCTGCTCGCCGGCTCCGTCTCCCTCATCGCCGACGCTTTCAACAACCTCTCCGATGCCTCGAGCAACATCGTGAGCCTGCTCGGGTTCCGCCTTGCCAGCCGCCCTGCAGACGAAGGCCACCCCTATGGCCACGGCCGCTACGAGTACCTAGCCGGCTTGTTTGTCGCCGTCCTGGTTTGCGCCGTCGGCATCAACCTGATCCTCGAGTCGGTCACTAAGATCATCAAGCCCTCCCCCACCGCCTACACGCTGGTCTCCCTAGCCGCTCTCGTCTTGTCCATGCTCGTCAAATTCTGGATGGCCGCATTCAACCGTGCGCTGGGCAACCGTATCGATTCCGAAACACTCATCGCCACAGCACAGGACTCCAAAAACGACGTCATCACCTCGGGATCGGTCCTGGCCGCAGCGCTTATTTCGCAGACGACCGGCTTTGACCTTGACGGCTGGGCGGGCCTGGGCGTGGGCGTCTTCATCTGCATCAGTGGCATGGGCCTGGTGCGCGACGCCATCAGCCCGTTGCTGGGGCAAGCGCCCGACCCCAAGCTCGTCCAGGCAATCCGCGACAAGATCGTGTCCTATCCGCAGGTCTTGGGCACACACGACCTGATGATGCACGACTACGGCCCCGGTCGTCAGTTTGCCAGCGCCCACGTGGAGATGCCCGGCGAGGGCGACGCGTTTGAACATCACGAGATCCTGGACACCATCGAGCACGACATCAAGCGCCAGATGGGCATTGACATCACGCTGCACTGCGACCCCATCGCGACAACCGGCGATGATTTGCGCGGCTGGGTCAAGCGCGGCATCATGCAGATCGACCCCGCACTCTCCATCCACGACCTGCACGAGCACGACGGGTTCGTTTCGTTTGACCTGGTGCGTCCCGACGGCTTTGATATATCCGACGAGGAGCTGCTGGAGCTCGTCACGCGCATCGTGCACGAGCGCCGGCCCAACGTCTCGTGCGTCGTCACATTTGATTCGGGCTTCAGCTCGCCCGAGCGTCCGGCCGAGCAGCTGTAGCCCACTTACCAGCTAGTTTCCCTGCGCGCCCGAGATGCCGTTTTGTAGGGCGTTCCAGGCATCCGTCGCCATGTCGCCCAAGTTCTGAGCGGTGTCGCCCAGGTTCTGAGCCGTATCACCCAGCTCTTGGGCCTTATCCCCAAGCTCCTGTGCCTTGTTGCTCAAGTCCTCCAGCGTATTGGAGCTCGAGCCGTCGGTACCGCTTTGGCCGTCGGACGAGTTGCCCGAGCTGTTCTTGTGCGTGAGCTGAATTTCGAGGTTGCCGTTGTCGTTATAGTAGGCAGAAGTAACGACCCAGTTGGCATCGACGACGGGCGTTGAGCCATCATCAGTCAGGACCACGGCATTCGAAAGATCGGCGCCGCGCGACTTGAGGATCTTCTTGGCGTTGGACCAGTACTGCCCCGGGATATCGCTCAGATCGACGGTGCCGGACTGGGTAGTCTCAGTTTGCTCGGCAGCGGTATCGGCCGTTGAACTCCCTCGCTTGTTGAGCATGCCCGACACAATGGCAAACACAACCGACAGCGCAAAGAAGATCGCCAGCACGATGAGGATTTTCTTGATCACGCTCGACGAACGCGACGGCTTCTTCTCCTCGTCCTCGCCATATTGCGGAATCGACTTGGGGTACTCGCGATACGGCTCGCGCGACTCGTAGCGAGACTGCGCCGTGCGAGGCATATACGTCGTCTGCTGAGGCTGCGGAATGGGATTTTGCGGCAGGTCATCATAGGGATTCGGCGTCGAGGCGGCATAAGAATCCTGCGGCGCGTAATCAAACGGGTCCGGAGCTGCGTTGCCATAGGGGCCTTGCGAAGATGCAGCGTAAGAATCCTGCGCCGTGTCGCCATAGCCCATAACCCGGGTGGGCTCGGCAGAAGGCTGCGTCGCGGCGGGGTCGGTATAGCCGGGGTTGGGAACAACGCGGGTCGCATCGGCGCTATCGCCAGCCTGCGCGGAACCGTAGCCGCCCATCACGGTTGTCTTGTCCTGATCCATGCAACGATTCCTTTCCGTCGCGCGTGAGCCTCAAGTTATCCATGCATTCTACCCGCGCAAAAGCCTATGATGGGCAGAGCCCGTCGGTATCTACAAGACATGCGCGGGCCTAAGGATAAAAAAGCCCCGCCGGGCCTTGGGAGCGCGACGGGGCGGGCAAGCAGCTATGGGCAACAGGCTTAGAACAGGCCGGTGATGTTGCCGTCGTTGTCGACGTCGATGTTCTCGGCCGCGGGAACCTTGGGCAGGCCCGGCATGGTCAGAACACTGCCAGTCAGTGCGACCACAAAGTGGGCACCGGCGGAAACCTTGAGCTCGCGCACCGTGATGCGGAAGTTCTCGGGAGCGCCCAGGGCCTTGGCGTTGTCGCTAAAGCTGTACTGCGTCTTGGCCACGCACACCGGCAGGTTGCCAAAGCCGTTCTCGCGCAGCTCGGCGAGCTGGCGCTTGGCGGCCGGCGTAAAGTCAACGCCGTCGGCGCGGTAGACCTTGGTGGCAATGGCCTCAAGAGCGTCGGCCACATCGGCGCCGTCCTCATAGGCAAACTTGAGCTCGCTCGGCTGCTCAATCAGACGCATGACCTCATCGGCAAGCTCGAGCGCGCCCTCGCCGCCCTTGGCCCAGACCTCGGAAAGCTTAACGTTGACGCCGAGCTTCTGGCACTCGGACTCGATGAGCGCAAGCTCGGCCTCGGTGTCCGTCGGGAAGCGGTTGATGGCGACCACGCAGGGCAGACCATAAACGTTCTGGATGTTGTCGACGTGACGCAGCAGGTTGGGCATGCCGGCCTTGAGTGCCTCGAGGTTCTCCTCGTTGAGGTCGGCCTTGGCGACGCCACCGTTGTACTTCAGCGCACGAGCGGTCGCGACGACCACGACGGCGCTGGGGCGAACGCCCGTCATACGGCACTTGATGTCGAGGAACTTCTCGGCACCCAGATCGGCACCGAAGCCGGCCTCGGTAATGGCAACATCGCCAAAGCGCATCGCCATACGCGTGGCCATGATAGAGTTGCAGCCGTGGGCGATGTTGGCGAAGGGGCCGCCGTGGACAAACGCGGGCGTGCCCTCGAGCGTTTGCACCAGGTTGGGCTTGAGCGCGTCCTTAAGCAACGCGGCCATGGCACCCTGGGCCTTAAGGTCGCGGGCACGGACGGGCTCGCCGGCAAAGCTGTAGCCGACGACGATCTCGCCCAGGCGCTCCTTGAGGTCGCTGATACTCGTAGACAGGCACAGGATTGCCATGACCTCGGAGGCGACGGTGATATCGAAGCCGTCCTCGCGCGGCACGCCCTGGGCCTTACCGCCAATACCGTCGATGACGTGGCGCAGCTGACGGTCGTTCATATCGACGACGCGCTTCCAAGTGATGCGTTTAACGTCGATGCCAAGCTGGTTGCCCTGCTGGATGTGGTTATCAAGCATGGCGGCCAGCAGGTTGTTGGCAGCACCGATGGCATGGAAGTCGCCGGTAAAGTGCAGGTTGATATCCTCCATGGGGATGACCTGAGCCCAGCCGCCGCCGGCAGCGCCGCCCTTAACGCCAAAGACGGGGCCGAGCGAAGGCTCGCGCAGGGCCACGGCGCTCTTGACGCCGCGACGGCGCAGACCGTCGGCCAGACCGATGGTCGTGGTGGTCTTGCCCTCGCCCGCAGGCGTTGGGTTGATGGCGGTCACGAGGACGAGCTTGGCCTGGTGATCAGTCGGCTCGTTGAGCAGTGAATAATCGACCTTAGCCTTGTCGAAGCCGTACGGAATCAGGTGCTTAACGTCGACGCCGGCGTTCTTGGCCACCTCGGTAATAGGCAGCGGCGTGACAGAACGTGCGATTTCGATGTCAGTAGGCATGGGCGGTCCTTTCGTTACCGAATGAGAAAAAGACCAATTCAGCATAGCACGGGCGCGCAATAGTAAAACACCCATAACCGATGAACGGCGATATGTTTACCCGATGCCCAGCGATAGCCCAACAGCCCGCCAAAACAAAGCGCCCTAAACGGTAGGTTCAATCCCCAGGTGCTCAAAGGTGCGAAGGGTTGCCTGACGGCCCTGCGGCGTACGAATCATCAACCCGCACTGCAGCAGATACGGCTCATAGACATCCTCGAGCGTGCCCGGGTCCTCGCCCACCGCGCTGGCAAGGGTCGTAAGTCCCACGGCACGACCGGAGAACGTCTTAGCGAGCGTCTCCAAAATGCGAATATCCATCCAGTCCAGACCGAGCTCATCGATCTCGAAGAACTCGAGCGCCTGGCGACAGATATCGAGCTCGATGGGGCCGTTGCCGCGCACCTGTGCGTAATCGCGCACGCGCTTGAGCAGGCGGTTGGCAAGACGTGGCGTGCCGCGCGAACGCGAGCCGATCTCGAGTGCACTGGGATGGTCGATCGTCACGCCCAGGATAGTCGCCGAGCGCGTAACAATCTGCGCGAGTTCCTCGACCGTGTAGTAATCCAGGCGATATGAAATGCCAAAGCGGTCGCGCAACGGGCCGGTCAACATGCCTGAGCGGGTCGTTGCTGCTACGAGCGTAAACTTGGGGATATCCAGGCGAATCGAGCGCGCCGCCGGACCCTTGCCAATCACGATATCGAGGGCAAAGTCCTCCATCGCGGGGTACAGGACTTCCTCGACCGAACGGTTGAGGCGGTGGATCTCGTCGATAAACAGCACATCACCCGGCTGCAAGTTAGTAAGGATGGCCGCCAGGTCGCCGGTGCGCGCAATAGCGGGGCCGCTCGTCGTCTTGATCTGAGCGCCCAGCTCGTTGGCGATAACGGTGGCCAGCGTGGTCTTGCCCAGGCCCGGAGGACCCGAGAAAATCACGTGGTCGAGCGTCTCGCCACGGCTCTGCGCCGCTTCGATCAACACGCGCAGGCTCTGCTTGATGTGCTCCTGGCCACAGTAGTCGTCCAGGCGCTGGGGGCGCAAAGTGCGGTCGACATCGAGGTCCTCGGCCGTCAGCTCCGAGCCCACCATGCGCTCGCCGTGCGCCATGGATGCCGCCGGCGAGTTGCCGGGCGTCGCCCACAGGTCCTGAGAGTCATCGGCTTCCCACATCACGCATCCATTCCGAGTCGCTTAAGCGCCGCGCCGAGCAGATCCTCGACACGCATATTCTGCCCATCATACCCGCTCAGGGCAGCATCGGTCTCCTGCGGGCTAAAGCCCATGGAAAGGAGCGCCGCACGGGCGTCATCGATGGCCGAGGGAGCGGCAGCGGGCACGGGCATCGCAACCTGGCCGGGAATCACGTCGACCGGCACAAAGCCCTTGTCCTTGGCAAAGGTGCTCTTGAGCTCCAGGATCAGACGCTGAGCTGTCTTTTTGCCCACACCGGGCACCTTGGCCATGCCCTTGTCGTCCTCGGCCATCACCAGCGAATACAATTGCCCCACGGTATAGGTGGAAAGCACGGCGAGCGCCAAGCGCGGGCCAACGCCCGAGACAGACACGAGCCGATCGAACATCGTGCGCTCATCCTTAGAGGAAAAACCGAAAAGTGTCATGGCGTCCTCGCGCACCTGCATACGCGTGTAGAGGCGGACCTCGCCGCCGGGCGTCGGCAACGTGGCCGCAGTGCTGCCCGAGATGCCGAGCTCAAAGCCAACGCCCGACACATCGACGACAGCAGAGCTCATCGTGGCCTCGACAAGCGTTCCGTGGAGCTGGGAGATCATCAGTATCCGGTTCCTCTCTGTTGATAGAACTCGCCGCCGGTAAGCGCCCGGGTGCGGCTGAGGTTAACGTGGCAGATGGCGCAGGCCAGGGCATCGGCGGCATGGTCGGGATGCGGGTCGTGATCGAGCTGCGTGAGCGTACGAACCATATACGCGACCTGCCGTTTGTCCGCAGCGCCGGTGCCCACAACAGCCTGCTTAATCTGCATAGGCGTATACTCGCCAATCTCGAGCGCGCATTCCGAAAGCGCCACGAGCGCGGCGCCACGGGCATGCGCCGTAGGGATGGCCGAGCGAACGTTGGCGCCAAAGTAAATGCTCTCGATAGCAGCGGTATCGGGTCGATAGCGCTCCACGACACCCTTGAGGTCGCGGGCGATATGCGACAGGCGCACCGCGAGCGGACTGCCTGCGCTGGTCTCGATGCAGCCATAGGCACGGCAGCGAACCTCGCCACGCCGCTCCTCGATAATCCCCCAACCCGTATGAGCCAAACCGGGGTCGATGCCCAAAATAACCAAGCCAACCTCCCCTCGTCTTTTACCAAGCGCAAGGCAAGGCCCCGCGCACTACTCACGAACGTCTGTTCTAGAATAACACAACGGGGTCAAGATGCTTAGTTGAAGTATCGGGGTTGAGAGCGAATCCCATCCCCAGTTTAGTTCTGCGAGAAGAATGGGAACTGTCGGGGATCAACCGGCGGATGCGGCATCGGGCCACCCTGGGGTCCACCCTGCGGGCCACCCTGGCCGCCCATCATCTTATCGATGGCGTCCTGGACCTCGCCCTCAAACTTCTTCATACCCTCGTGCAGGCGGCGCTGGCCGTCCTCGGAGCGCAGCTCCTCCATCTGCTCGGGCGAAATACCCAGTAGCTCGCCCAGCACGCCCATCATCTCGTTTCGCACGCGCTCGCTCGTATCCTCGTCAGCAAAACGGCGCACCTCGGCGCGCGCCAGCGAATCGACCGTCATACGCTCCTTGCCGTTAAGCCCCAGGTCGGACCACGCGAGCATGTACGGCCAGGCGCGCTCGACAAACGAACGGGCTGAGACGATCGACGCCGTCGGCAGCATGCGGCGGGCGGCCTCGCCCTGACGCACGAGCATCAGCAGCAGCGAGCAGGCCTCAGGCTTGCCAGCGGCCATCGGGATGTCGTCGAAAGATCGATTGCGGTCCACGTGCGCCTCGAGCGCGCCATCGACCTCACCCGGCTCAAGCCCGCCGAGCAGCTGTGCCGCGCGGTCGAGCATATCGACCGGACCGTCGAGCGTCGAGAGCGCCTGCGCCAGCACTCGCTCCATACAATCTTCCACCGCGTTGAGCGTCACGAGCTCTTGGGGCACCACGGCAGACGTGCGGTTGCGCACACGCGCCACAAACTCAAGCGTCGACAGGTACACATCGCCAAAGGGCGCGTAATCGCCCTGGTAGCCGCCGCAAAGCGCCGGCGCCGCCAGCGCGTACTCGGTTTTGGACAGCGGGCTCAGCGCCATCGCACCCAGCTCGAGCGCCGTGTCCTCCAGCATGAGGCCCAGCGTGCGCGAGCGCAGACGCTCGGCATCGCCCGCCGACACGTCGCGATCGAGCACACGCGCCGCATCCGGTGCATCGCGCTCGACGGTGCGAATGTGCAGACGCTCGGCGATGGCGCGGACGGCGGCACAGCGGGCAGCCTCGGCCTCTTCCTGCGCCGGCGTAAAGATACGGTTGCGCCCCAGCACCAGGCCAATCACATTACGCGGGCCCAGAGCGTCGACGGTCAGCGCCGCCAGCAGGGACGACGGCAAGTCGCCCTCGAGTGCCACCACAGCACGCGACGCACCGTGGGCTCGGGCGTTGTCGCGCACGGCGAGCACCAGCGCCTGCCACAGCCACTCCTCGGAACGGAACTCGGGCAGTTCGTGATCTTCCAGGGCATCGAGCATCACGCCGCGCTGAATCTCCTGAACCAGCAGGCTCTCCTCAAAACACGGCGCCTGGGCCACCACGCGACCACAGTCGTCGAGCACAAACGAACCGCCGGTATACACCGACTCGTCATAGGCACCGACCGGCGCCATGCAGGCAAACCACACGCTGCGCTTGGATGCGATCTTGCGGTAGGCGCCGCTGCGTACGGCGGCAATGGCGGCAGTCTCGCGGTCGGTCATGTCAAACGCGTTGAATTGGAAATACGCAATGAGGTCAACACCGGTCGGCAACATCTCGAGTTCGCGGTCCAAGTCAAAAATCACGGCGATGCGCACGCCGTCCACGTCGAACACCGGCGGCGCCCAACGCGTGTCGTTGTTCTCACCACGCTGCAGGGCAATGCTCGAACGCGCCGGCACCACATGACCGTCCTTGAGCATCATGTAGTCGAGCAGCGGCTGGCCCTCAAACGAAACCGCCGCGGGCACGATGCAAATCATGTCAAGCTCCTGGATACGCTCGGCGACACCAGTCAAGCCGGCAAGCATGTCGTGCTCAAAGTCGGCAGTGCCCACCAGGCCCCCGGGCATGGCGCCCATAAAGAGCGGAGCCGGAACGCACAGCACGCGCGCCCCGCGCTCGTGGGCCAGACGAGCCTGGTCCTCGATGCGGCCGCAAATGCCCTCAATATCACCCAGGCGCATATCGATCTGTGCAAGCGCGAGCTTCATGGCTCAGCCCTTTCCGTCGTAAACCATCGAAATCGTAGTAAAAGCGCCGGCCGCATGATGCAGTCGGCGCTCGCATGTGCATATGCTAGCTATGATACCCCGAGCGGGGGCGCGCTCCTAGAATGTCGCGGACCACAGCCCGTGCAGGTTGCAGTAGGCATAGACGGTACCGGTCTTGGAACCGCCGGCAAAAAACGTCGCGGGCTTCATGCCGGGCTCAAGGTAATGGACCTCTAAGCGGCCCTCGGCCTCAAGGGCGATCCACTCAATATAGTGCTCGGGCAGGCTGGGGTGCTCGACCGAGCCAACGCGTGCGCGAATCACGTGACCGTCGCGCTCGGTCTCGACAACAGGCACGTGCTTCTCGTGCGCCGCGTCCTCAGTGTTTGCGGTCAGTTCCGTGCAACCGGCAGGGGTTGCAACGTCGTTGCCAAGGGCGGCAATGAGCTTACCGTCGGGGTCCTTAAAGAATTTCGCCATGATGTTCTCCTTTGCTGACGTGCCAATGTTCTTGATGGTTCTTATGCCCAAAGGCAGACAAACCATCCACGGCATTGCAAATGAACACATAACGGGCGGGGACGATGGGGCAGCGTGCGCTATCCGCCCTGGCGGCCCCACCCGAGCGGGTTAGCGCCCGTCGCCGCCCAGCAGCGCCAGAACATCTTCGCGGGTAAACAGCGCCGAGGAGATGCCGTCGCCGCCGAGCACGCTGTTGACCAGGTCGCGTTTGGACTCCTGCATCTGCATGATGCGCTCCTCGATCGTGTCCTTGGCGATGAGCTTGTACACGGTCACGGTATGTTGCTGGCCAATACGATGCGCGCGGTCGGTCGCTTGGTCCTGCGCCGCCACGTTCCACCACGGGTCGTAGTGGATGACCACGTCGGCCGCCGTCAGGTTAAGGCCCACGCCGCCCGCCTTGAGCGAAATCAAAAAGACCGGAACCTCGCCCGCTTGGAACTGCGCGACCATCTTGGCGCGGCTCTCCTTAGACGAAGCGCCCGTGAGCTTAAGGAAGGCGATGTCCTCCTTGGCCAAGCGCTTACCGATGATATCGAGCATACCTGTAAACTGGCTGAACAACAGGATGCGATGCCCGCCGTCGAGTGCGCCGTGCACGAGCTCCATACACGTATCGAGCTTGGCGCTCCCCGCCTTGTAATCCTCGTAGTGTAGACGCGGGTCGCAGCAGATCTGGCGCAGCTTGGTGAGCTCGGCGAGCACCTTGAGCTTGTCCTTCTTAAACTCCCCAGCCTCGCGGTGCTGCACCTGCTGGGCGATGCGGTCCTGGTTGGCCAGGTAGAGCTTGCGTTGCTCGCCGGTAAGCTGTGCCATGACGGTGTCCTCGATCTTCTCGGGCAGGTCGGCCACCACGTCTTCCTTAACACGGCGCAGCACAAACGGCGACACGAGCGCCTGCAGGCGAGCGGCGCTATCGCCCTCGGCATGCTCGACGGGGCTCTCAAAGCGCTTGGCAAACGACTCGCGCGTCCCCAAAAGGCCCGGCATCAAAAAGTCGAAGATGCTCCAGAGCTCGGACAGGCGGTTTTCGATGGGCGTGCCCGTCAGGGCAAAGCGCACGCCGGCAGGCAGGCGCTTGGCGGCGCGCGCCACCTGCGTGAGCGGATTTTTAATGTACTGTGCCTCATCGAGCACCACGCGGGCAAAATCCCGCTCGACGTACTCGTCGATATCGCGCCGCATAAGGTCATACGACGTCACGACCACGCTATGCTCGGCCACGCCGGCGATCTGCACGCGGCGTTGAGCCTTGGCGCCCACAATGGCGCACACATCGAGCGACGGGGCAAAGCGCTCCAGCTCGGCAGTCCAGTTGTACACGAGTGAGGCCGGGCATACCACGAGCGTGGGCTTGGTGTCCCCCGCCTCCACGCGCGCCAGAATATGCGCAATCATCTGGAGCGTTTTGCCCAGGCCCATGTCGTCGGCCAAGATGCCGCCAAGGCCCAGGTGTTCGAGCGAGCCGAGCCACTGGTATCCGTCGACCTGGTAGCCGCGCATCGTTGCCTTGAGCGATGCCGGCACCGTAAAGTCCATCTTGCCGAGCGTGTCCAGGCGCTCGACGGTACGGCGGAACGCAGCGTCGCGATCGGCCTCGAGCGCCGGCGTGCGTGCGAGCATGCTGTCGACGAACAGGGTGCTCGACGCGGGAAGCGACACGCCGTCGAGCAGGTCGACGGCATCGACACCCAGGTCCTCGGCAAGGCCAAACGCGGCGCGCGCCCCCTCGTCCAGGCGAATGATGTCGCCGGACGTAAGGCGCGCAAACGTTTGATGGCGCTTGTACGAATCGAGATAGACGGCAAGGTCCGCGGCCGAAAGCCCGCTCGCGCCCAGCTCGACATCGAGCAGATTGCTCTTAACGGTCGCACGAACCGAGAGCTTGGGCGCGGGGCGGACCGAGATCTGGCGCAGACGGTCGCTGAGCATGATCTCACCCAGTTCGGACAGGGCAGACAGGCCCTCGGTCAGCAGGCAGAACAAGCGGGCGTCATCGCGCTCCTCAAACGCCAGACCGCGCTCGTAGAAATCGAAGTACAGGGCCGCCGTATCCATAACGCGAAACTCCGCCACCTCGTCGCGGGGCGGCACACCGGGGCGCTGCTCTTCGAAGGGGCTGCCCGGAGCGCCCAGGCTAAAGAGATCCGCCGACCAATCGCCGTAGGTAACCGTAATTTTGCAGGTCACGAGCCCATCGTCGACACCGATCGCCATAGCAAAGCTCGGCTCGGGTGCCACGGTATCGAGCGCGGCGGGCGCGGTGAGGTCGGTGTAGTCGCGCAAAATGGGCAGCGCCATACGGCAGAACTCACCCACCTGCTCGGCGGCAATATGGGCGGGCGTGCGGCACGGCAGCAAGCGCGACAAAAAAGGTGCGGCATGCTGAGCAAATGCAGCGTCGGTACGGCGCGCGCGGCGCGTGTCAACCAAGTAGGCGGCATCGCCCGACGCAAAGCAGTACATATCGGCGGGCAGGCGCAGGTCATAGCTACCACCAGCCGCCGGCGCGATTTTGGCGGCAAGCAGCGGTGGGCGCTTAGCGGATGCCTCGTCCTCCCCTTGCGGAGACAGCTCAACCGCCACGTCGTAGGTGCGATGCGTCGTCATCCCCCGCGACCAGGCGGGCTCAAAGGAGATGGTCTGGCCGCGCAGCAGGTCCAGCACATATACGATGCTATGCTCGGACAGCGGCAACTGACGCTCGGCAACAAAACCACTGCGGGCAAAGTCGTACGACGCCGAACGCGAGCTTGTGATGTCATCGAGATAGGCAACTGTCGTCACAACAAGGTTGAGCAGCTTTGCCGATGTTTCGTCAAAGGCCTCAGGTGAATGGACAAACGTGAGCTTCTTGCCGTACGAGAAGGTGCCGCCTCGGACATAGGCGTCGGCCATGCCGTCGATATCCTTGACCACGTAGGACACCGAACCGCAGCGAATGCGGAACTCGAGCGCCCAGCTAAAGCGGTCGGCGAACAGCGGATTGTAGTACGGCACCAACGAGGGCTCCAACACTGCCTTGGGGGCATCGGGATCAACGGCACCGGCAAGCTTGCGGCGCATGCTAGCCAGCTCATCCATGCGCGCGTCCGAAAGATCGGAGAGCGCCGCCATGAGACTGGGGCTCGTGGGGACAGGCGCCGGAAAGGGAAAGTTGGGGTTGACGGCCGGCGCTTTGGGCGCGGTGCGCGCGGGCTGTTTCGGTTGCGCCGTAAACGTGCGAACCGGCGTGCGCAGCCCCTCAACAGGCTCAATGCCGCTCGCGTCCAGATACGCGAGCGCCGTGGCAATGGCGTGCTTGCACATACCGGGGTAACGATAGGCAGCGGGGCAATCGCAGTCGTAGTCGATCACCTCGTGCTCGTCCATATCGAGCGCCACGTGCGTCTTGTACAGGTCGCCGCGCGAGCCGCGCACCGAGCCCTCAACCGTCACGTTTTTGGAGAAGCGCGAGCCGCTGTCCTCAATCGACAGCACGGCACCGTTGAGCATGAGCGAGCGGCCCTTCATAAAGGTGCCGCTCAGCGCCGCCTCTTTCCGGAGCGCCTGCACGAACGTCCCCTGCGCCATCACTTCCTCCAATCTCGCGCGCCAAATGATTTTTCTGGGACGGGGATGAAAAAATCATTCCCGTCCCAGAAAAACTGGTCTTCCGCCACACGTCATCCAAAATGATTTTTTAATCCCCGTCCCAGAAAAATCATTTTAGATCACCGTCACTCTGCCTTGGTTACCCACGATAGCCTTGGCCTCGGCCAGCAGCGGAATCGAGCGCGCGTTGACCTTGGCAGGCACCTCGGCGCGCAGCACGCGCCCGTCCACCTGCTCGATAAAGATCTCCACGCGATCGCCGCCCGGGTTGGTGGTGAGCACCGTGGCCAGGCGCGCCATATTGCCCTGGCTAAAGCGGCTGTTGGGCACCATAACCTCAAACACCTTGGGCTTGTTGTTCTCCTCGTTGAGCTCCAGCGGCACGATCTCCTGCGCGATGATCTGGTCGCCGCGGTCCGAGCGCTCGAGCTTGCCCTTAATGCGCACAAACGCATCGGACAGCTGTGCACCGGTCTCGGGATCGACCTCGCCGTACAGGTACCCCTCGGCCTCCTTGTAGGTCTTGGGGAACACGACGACGGTGGCCTCGCCTTCCATGTCCTCGAGCTGCACGATGCCCATGGGGTCGCCGTTTTTGGTCACGCGCTTGGACACACTCGAGACCATGCCGGCCCACCACAGCGCCTTACCCTCGGGAATCTCCTGGTTGATGGTGCCGCCCGTAGGATTCTGAACTTCGTAGCCGGTGTCGATCTGCGAGAACGAAAAGTCGCGCGCCTTGGCTAGCGCATACTCAAACGGGCGCAGCGGGTGGTCCGAGACATAGATGCCCAGAACCTCTTTCTCCTGGCTCAGCTTGAGGTGGCGGTCCCATTCCTGGCCATCCGGATCGGGCACGCTGACCTCGAAGCCCGAGCCCTCAACGTCGCCAAACATATCGAAGAACGACGTCTGGCCGCTCGCGCGATCCTTCTGGCGCTTTACCGCGGCATCGATGATGTTCTCGGGGTTGTTCTTATCCACAAAGTGCATCATCTGGCGACGCGGATACCCCGTGGAGTCGAAGGCGCCTGCCTTGATGAGCGATTCAATCACGCGACGGTTCGCCTGGCTGGAGTCCACGCGCTCGACAAAATCGTGCAGCGTCTTGAACGGGCCGCCCGCCTCGCGCTCGGCGATAATCGCCTGCGCCACGCCGGTGCCCACGCCGCGGATGCCGGCCAGACCAAAGCGTACGCCCTCCTTGGTAGCCGTGAACTCGGTACCGGACTCGTTGACATCTGGCGACAGCACGGGGATGCCGTCGTGACGGCATGCCGAGACGTAGTGCACGATCTTGTCGGTCTTGCCCGTATAGGACGTCAAAACGGCCGCCATGTACTCGTGCGGATAGTGCGCCTTGAGCCACGCCGTCTGCATAACCAGAATGGCGTAGCCGGCGGAGTGCGACTTGTTGAAGGCGTAAGATGCGAACTCGAGAACATCGTCCCAAATCTTCTGGGCGACCTCGCGCGTGTAGTTGTTCTTGATAGCGCCGTTCATCCAGTGGTCGTAGGTGGTCTCGTCCGAGCCATCCTCCCAGTGCAGCACCGTCGACGTGAGCAGCTTGATTTTTTTCTTAGCCACGGGCTTACGGATACGCGAGTCCGATTCGCCCTTGGAGAAGCCGCACATCTCGACGGAGATGAGCATAACCTGCTCCTGGTAGACCATGGTGCCGTAGGTTTCGCCTAGGATGTCGTCCAGGCGGTTGTCATAGGAGACCGCCGGCTCCTTGCCGTTCATACGGTTGATGTAGGACGAAACCATGCCGGCGCCCAGCGGGCCCGGGCGGTACAGGGCGATCAATGCCACGACGTGCTTGTACTCGGTGGGCTTCATGTTCTTGATCGTGGCCGTCATGCCGGCGGACTCGACCTGGAAGACGCCGGCGGTGTGGCCGGAGCCCATGAGCTTAAAGATCTCGGGGTCGTCAAAGGGAATCTCTTCCTCTTTGATGTCGATGCCGAAGTTCTTCTTGATGTTGGCCTTGGCCTTGGAGATAACCGTCAGCGTGCGTAGGCCCAAGAAGTCCATCTTGAGCAGGCCCATATCGGCAACGGTATGGCCCTCGTACTGGGTAATCTCGACGCCGCCCTTGGTGTCGAGCTTGGTGGGCACGTGCTCGTTGACGGGGTCGCGACAGATCAGAACGGCGCACGCGTGCACGCCCTCGCCACGGGTGAGGCCCTCGATTGAGAGCGCCGTGTCGATGATGCGGCGGGCGTCGTCGTCCTTTTTATATGCCTCGGCAAAATCGGGGTTAAACAGGTCCTCTTTGCCGGGTTGCTTTTCGAGCACCTGCTTGAGCTTGACCTTGGGGTCGCTCGAGACCATCTTGGACAGACGCTGGCCCATGTAGACCGGGTAGTCCAGGACGCGAGCGGCGTCGTTGATGGCCTGCTTGGCCTTAATGGTCGAGTAGGTGATGACGTGGGTGACCTTCTCGGGGCCGTAGAGCTGGCGAACGTGCTCCACGACCTCGAGGCGCCGCTCATCGTCGAAGTCCATATCGATATCGGGCATCTCGGTACGCTGCGGGGACAGGAACCTCTCGAACATCAGGCCGTTCTCGAGCGGATCGAACGCGGTGATGTTCATGGCGTAGGCGACGATAGCACCGGCAGCCGAGCCACGGCCGGGGCCGACGCCGATGCCGTTGTCCTTGGCCCATTGCACGTACTCGGCAACAATCAAAAAGTAGGCGGCAAAGCCCTTGTCGCAGATGACTTTGTATTCGTACTCAAAGCGCTCTTTGATGTTGACGCCACCGATCTCGCGCGTGGCCCAGTCGTCACCGTAGTGCTGGCGCAGGCCCTTCTCGCACTCGCGGCGGAACTGACTCTCGTGCGTCTCGCCGGGGTCAAGCAACGGGAAGCGCGGCAGGATGATGGAGTCCCAGTCCAGCTCGACGTAGCACTTGTCGGCAATCTCGAGCGTGTTGTCGCATGCCTCGGGGCAATACGGGAACATCGCCCGCATCTCCTCCTCGGTCTTCATGTAGAACTCCGAGCCGGTCATGCGCATGCGGTTGGGGTCGTCGACCTTGGCGTTCATGCCAATACACATGATGACGTCCTGCACGGGCGCGTCCTCGCGGCGCAGGTAGTGGAAGTCGTTGGTGGCGATGACCTTGACGCCCACCTGCTTGGCGATGTCGATGAGCGTGCGGTCCATCTGCTCGTCGGTCAGGCCATTATCGGTGGTAATGCCATGTTCCTGAATCTCGATGTAAAAATCGCCGGGGTCGAAGGTGTCACGGAAGGTCTCGGCCCATTTGATGGCGCCCTCCATGTCACCGCGGTCGATGTACTTGGGAATGATGCCCGCGATGCAGGCGCTCGTGCAGATCATGCCCTTGGCATGGCGGCGCAGATTGTCGAGCGTCACGCGCGGCTTGTAGTAAAAGCCCTGCACGGCGGCCTCGGAAACCGTCTGCATCAGGTTGACGTAGCCCTCCTGGTCCTTGGCCAGAAGGATCATGTGGTAGAGCTCGGGCTTGTGGTCGCGGGCGAGCGTCTCGTCCGGCGTAAAGTAGACCTCGCAGCCAAAGATGGGTTTGATGACCAGGGGCGGCTTGAGCTCGTCGATGTTGCCCTTCTCGTCCCACATGGCCATGTCCTTCACGTACTGGGCATGCTCGCGCGGGTTTGCCTCGGGATCGGGCTCCACCAGCTCGTCGCGGCGGTCCTTTTCCAAGAAGGCCTTGTCGTGGCTCCAGGTTTTGTACTCGGGCGTGTTGTGGTTGACGGCGTCGCAGGCCAGCGCCAGGTCAGGCACGCCATACATGTAGCCGTGGTCGGTAATGGCCACGGCGGGCATGCCAAGCTCAACGGCACGGTTGACCATATCCTGGATACGGGTTGCGCCGTCGAGCATCGAGAAAACAGTGTGATTGTGCAGATGGACGAATGCCATGTGATGAGCTCCGATGCGGGTTCGTGTTCTGACTGAACGATTTTACCCCACGGCACGGACAGCACCCGAACCTAGCCAAACCCACACGGCTCCTCTTGCAGCTGCGGTGAAATACGGACTGTTTGGCGGCTTTTTTGGCCAAAACAGTCCGTATTCCACCGCAAGCTATCTGAAGGCTAGAGATTGTAGATGACTACTTGGGGCTCGGCAGGTTCGACGAAGAGGGTCGGATCGGCCTGTTCCACGCGGACGAATTTGACGGTCACGGCCTCAAAGCCCGCCTTGTGCAGAACGTCAGCGTAGACGCGCGCCTGCAGGGCGTGCTTCTCCTGCAGCTGTTCCGGCGTCTCGTCCGGTGTGCCGCCCGTCTTGTAGTCGATGACCAGCGCGTGTGACGAATCCGCCGGATTCGTCGCCAAAGCGTCGATGGCGCCCTCGGCATATGCACCGTAGCGAGCGATGTCCTCGTCCTCGCAGCCCAGCGAAAAGAACGGCACCTCGGCGCGAACGCACGGCCACGAGAGCAGGTCGGCACGAACAGCCGACTTGAGCCAGCGGTCCAGAGCAACGTCGAAGCGTTCGCGCTGCTCCGGCGTCAGGCACCACAGGCGCGCCAGCGCATCGGCACGCTCAGCGGGCAGCGCATCGGCACCCATCTCGATCAGCCACTGGCAGGCGGCGTGGAAGGCCGAGCCCAACGCCATGGGGTTGCCGGCGGGCTCAACGGCGGCCACGTCTGCATCCGTCATCTCGGAACCATCCGACTCTGCATCATCGCCAGCCTCGTCCATGGGCACATGTGCCTCGGCGGCACGATCTTCCGTCTCGGCATGCAGTGCCGCGGCGATTGATGAATAGCTATACGAGTCACGCGCCGGGAACGGACGGGTGCCCATGCGCACGCCCACCGCCTGGGGATACACGAGCTCAAACGAATCGGGCTCGGGGTCGGCAGGACCGGGCACAGTTGAGTGCACAGCATTATCAGCGACATCGACATCGCCGCGAACAAGCCTGCCCTCGGCATCCAGCGAAGCGTTAGCCTCAAACGCTTGCTCGCCAAAGGTAAAGTTCGCGAGCGAAATGAGCTCGTAGTCGCCCGGCTTGGAGTTGTCGAACACCAAACGGTCACTATCGAGCTGCGGCATGTCCAGAGCGTCGGTCGGCAAAATACGGCGCAGCACGTCGTAGGTCAGATCGGTCTCGACGTCGAAGGTCGGCGCCGTCACCTTGCCGCGGCTCACGCCGGCATCCATCGCCAAGATCACCAGCTCGCGCGCACGCGTCATGGCAACATAGAGCAAGCGGGCCCGCTCCTCGAGCGAAAGCTGCAGGTCGTCGTTGCGCAGGCGAGCAAATGCCTCGGCGGGAGAACCCGTCGCACAGACGTCCTCCATGAGCTCCGGCGGCAACCATAGCGACGTGCCCTTGCCCTTAAACGCATGATCAAACTGCTTTTTGACGTCATCGCCCTTTACGAACGTGCCGTCCGCGAGTTTAACGCCGTCGAAGCGTGCCGGCAGCGCCACGACCTGCGCTCCGCCCTCGACGCGACCCATCTGAGCCGCACCGGACGATTTGCGCACGCCAAAGCACTCCGCAACCGCCACGACCGGATATTCCAGGCCCTTGGAGGCGTGCACCGTCATGATGCGCACCGCGCCGTCGCCCTCCTCGTTGAGGGCACCCGGGGCTTCCTTGCCCGCCAAGAAGCGGTCGAAGGCCAGCGCGATGGAACGCGGCGAATTGCCGAGCTCGGCCTCCGCCTCGGCCACAGCGTCGAGCGCCTTGAGCACGTTGGCGGCAATGGCCTTGCCCTCGGGACCACGCTGAGCCAGACGCACGAACCAGCCGGAGGCGTTGACCACGTCGCGCGCGATGGCGGCGTACGAATCGCGGCCCACGCGACGAAGCGCATAGCGCAACACCTCGCGGGCGCGCGTCACGAGCGGCAGGTCTTGCAGACCCGGCACATCGGAATCGCTCATGATGCCCGCATCGATGTTGCGGCGCGACGTCTCCCCCGTCTCGCTATCGAGCTTGGTCGCCAGCGCCAGGAACTCCTGGGCGCCGAGTGCAAACATCGGCGATGCCAGCAGCGGCATAAGGCCCTGCGCCGTATCGGCCGGGTTGGCGAGCGCGCAGACCAGGGCGCGCACCGTCTGCACCTCGGCAGCCTGCGCAAAGACCGAGCCGCCCGCGATGACGCAGTCGAGCCCCTGGTCACGGAAGGCCTGTGCGTAGACGTCTGCGTTGGTCATGCGGCCCAGCAGCAGCACCATGCCGCCCTGGGGCTGGCCGGCATCGGCAAGCGCGCGGAATCGCTCGGCGATTGCACGGGCCTTGGCTTGCGTGCGCTCCTGCGTACTGCCGCCGGCAACAAAGAGGGCCTGGCGACGCGAGGCGTCTGCCACCAGCGTGTCCTTGCGGCCGTCGCTCGCCTCAAGGTCCAAAAAGCCCTGCATCAGGCCGCCGTCATCGCCGTCGAAGACGCGTGCCACGTAACGCAGTACCTCGTCGTGGCTGCGGAAGTTGCGCACGAGCTTGACGAGCTCGCCGGCGGGGGCATCCGGCGTGGCGACCGTCTCGGACGCCGCCGTCGATCCCACTTTGCGCTCCTGGCGACGGAAGACCTCGACCTCGGCGCCGCGGAAACGGTAGATCGACTGCTGTGCATCGCCTACGGTACACAGCGCGCGCTCCCCCGCACCCGTCAGGTAGCGAATCAAATCGACCTGCATCTGGTCGGTATCCTGGAACTCGTCGATCATGACCATCTTAAAGCGGCTCTCGTATGCCGCACGGATGGCCGGGTAATCGCGCAGGGCCTCGTAGGCCATGCGCAGCAGGTCGTTGTTGTCGAGGGCAGACTGGGCAGCCTTCAGCGCGCGATACTCGGCCTCCACGGAACGGGCCAGGCCCACCAGTGCATCGAGCGCCGGGCCGCCGCAGGCAAGCACGATATTGATAAACGCATCGGCGGCCTCGGCCTTGAGCAGCTCGACCTGCTCCTTGGGGAATGCCTTGCTCGCCCGCGGCATGGCGCACGACATCATGAGTCGCGCCGCATCGGCCATGGTCTTGCCGCACGCCTCGAACGCATCGATGGCGTCGAGTGCCACCTGCGCCTTCTCGGTCGCCGCCTTGCTTGCACCCAGCGCCGCACGATAGGCATCGGCAAGCGCCGAGGTGTCGGCTTGACCGCGTGCCACGCACACGTCGTCCATGCCGCCCGGCAGCTGGCTCGAGAGCTCCAGCAGCTCGCGCACCAGGCCCTTGATGGTGGTGCCGGCGCCAAAGGGGCCGCCCTCGCCCGCCATAGGATACCAGGCGTAGAGGGCCTTGAGCGAAGCGGCGAGCTCGGGGGCGGCATCGGGCGCCGTCGCGCGGGCCAGCACATGCTCAACAGCCTGGTCCATAAGCTCGTCGGTATCGGTGAGCACCGTGAACTCGGGATCGATGCCCAGCTCCAACGCGTGTGCGCGCAGGATGCGCGAGCACATGCCGTGAATGGTCGAGATCCACGCATCGTCGACGGTCAGGGCCTCCTCGTCCATGCCCTCGTCGATGAGCGCGCGGCGCACGCGGTCACGGATCTCGGCCGCGGCATCTTTGGTAAAGGTAATGGCGAGCACCTGGTCCAGATGCTCGACGAACGGACCGGATTCGGGCGAGAGCGCGTAGACGATGCGGCGCGTGAGGGTAAAAGTCTTGCCCGAGCCGGCGCCCGCCGAGACAAACAGCGGACGGTCGAGCGTTTTGACGATCTGCAGCTGTTGCGGCATCAAAGTCGAAAGATCCATGGTCTACACGTCCCTCCTTACAAACGTTCCTTCGTGGTTATACGAGCAGCGCGCATGCGCGGCCTGAGCCGACGTCGGGTCGACGGCGGCAACGTTGCCTGCCTCGAGCTCGCGCAGGCGCTCGGCGATGCCGGCCTCCACGCGATCGAGCAGGGCGTCGAAGTCCATGCTGCCGCCCTCGCCCGGAAAGCCCTTCTTAAGGCCTGGGATGCGACCGTCGCCGCGCTCTTCCTCGAGCAGCTCGGCGCTCGCGGCACCGCGCAACGCCGGCTTGCCGCCCTTGGTCGAAAAGTAGAGCGCCGCGCGGGTGTCCAAATCCAGCGCCCGGCGCATAGCCTGGGCGTAGATGAGCGTTTGGGTATGTGGCGGCAACCAGCGCGGATCGTCGATGGGCGCCGTGCCCGATTCCTCGTCGCGCACCGTAGGGTCGGCGAGCTTAAACTCCTCAACGCCCGTGCGATGCTTGTAGTCGATCACCACGGCACGATTCTCGGCGTCCACGTCCACGCGGTCGATGCGCCCGCCAAGCGGCCAACCGGCATACTCGACCTTGAGCTCGTTGAAGGCGAACTCCAGGTAGCGCGGGGCAAAGGGGGCAAGTGCATCGGACTCGTAGGCTAGCACGCCCTCCAACTGCGGCAAGATCTCGGCCACCTGGCGCTCCTCCACCGCAGAAAGCGGCACCAGCGGGCCCTCCGTGCCTCGCTTGCCGGCGTGCTCGGCCAAGGTCTCGTCAAAGACCTCGCGCAGCAGCTCCTGAGCGCGCGGCAGATTCTCGGGCGTCACGCGCTCCATGCCCTCCTGGGGCAGGCGGGCATGCAGGTGCTCCAGCACATCGTGGACAAAGTTGCCCTTCTCCATATTTCCAAAGCCCGCGTCGATGGACTGGGGCTTCACGCGATACGACACGAACCAGCACAGCGGGCACGTCGAATACGCCTCAATCTGCGAGGCGGACGTCAGACGCGGCACGAGCGGCGCGTTCTCGCCCTCGCCATCGCGGCGACGCAGGACCAGGTACGGCACAGCCGCCTCACTCAAATGCTGAGGAGCCTCGCACGCGACGCGCTTGCACTCAATGCCCTCGCCGGCCGCTGGATCAAAATCGGCGACGATACCGCCCTCGCCCACGCACGCAACCTTGACGGCGCCAGTGGCCTCGGCGTGCGCCCGCAGCTCGGTCCACACGGCTGCCGGGTAGCACTCGCGTGCCTGGCGATCGTGGGTCACGCGGGCGAGCACAACGGGGCCG
>UQNC01000011.1 GCA_900542175.1 uncultured Collinsella sp.
GCCGGCGGGCGCGGAGGCGAACAGCGCGTCGAGCTCGGCCTCCCTGTTGCGGACGGGGGCGCTGGCCAGCACCTCCCCGTCGCGGTCGATCAGGCAGGCCCAGTGCGATGACTTGCCGACGTCCAGGCCGAGCACGGCCGCGGGCCTGGTGGATGGCGCTTTCACGGTGGTATCCTTCCGGTAGTCGTTCGACCGGATGGCCTCCCCCTCGGCACTCACATTACCAGCCGCGGCACCTGCCCGGCACTTTCCTATCAGCCGTCGGGGGCGGCGCGTCCCGCGCCGGCAGCACCCAACGGGCCCTCTCGGGGGCAGGGACGTTCGGCCGTGCGCGGGCGCCCGGTCGGCGGCCCGTCTGGGCGCGCCTCAATCGTAGCTCGAGACGGGCCCGGGCTGACAATTTCGACTGTAATGGACGTTCTTAAATGACTAGTCGTTAAAGAACGTCCCCAATGACTGGCTAGCCGTCGAAGCGGGCTATGGGCGCGAGCGGCTGCTCGCGAAAGACGCGCTCGACAGCGGCGCGGTATTCATCGACCTTTTTGGTCTTGCGTACGAGCTTGTGAACGGTCGCGGGATCGGCGAAGGCGCATTTGGCGTAGAACCACCACTCCTTCATGCGGAAGACCGCGTTGCCGCCGATCTCGTCCGCATAGGCCGCAAACAGCGTGTCGTGGAAACGCTGCAGCTCGGCTGCCGTGGCAGCGGGACCGCCGTTGACCATGCGAGCCAGAGCGGGGTTCGCAAGCAGGCCGCGTCCCAGCATTACATGGCGCGTGCCGGGATAGGCCTCCACCAGCGCGTCCATATCCTCAAGATCGAAAATGTCGCCGTTATAGGCCACGGGGAACGGCGCACGCTCCAGCGTCTCGCCGTAAAACTCCTTGCGCGGTGATCCCGTATAGCGGTCCTTTTGCACGCGCGGATGCACGATCAGCTCTGCCAGCGGCATGCGGCAATAGAGGTCGAGTACGCGCTCGTATTCGTCGTCGCTTTCCAACCCCAGCCTGGTCTTGACCGACACCGGCAGCGGCGAGTGCTCGCACACGTCGCTCAAGAACACCTCGAGCTCGTCGAGATTGCGCAAGAAACCCGAACCCTTGCCCTTGGCGACAACCGTTCCCGAAGGACAACCCAAGTTGAGATTGACCTCGCGATAACCCATGTCGGCGAGCACCTGTGCCGCCCACACAAACTCGTCCGCGTTCTTGGACATCAGCTGAGGCACCACGTTAAGCCCCTGGTTATTGGCGGGATCGACCTCTTTAAACGTCTTACCGCCAAAGCGGTTCCCCACGCGCGGCGGCGGCAAGAACGGCGTGTAATAGCAATCGAGCGCACCGAAGCACTCCGCGTGCACGCGACGGAACACATGCCCAGTAATCCCCTCCATAGGGGCCAACGATAGAATCATCAACATCTACTCTCAGATCAATGCGGCAAAGGGACAGTCCCTTTGTCACATCTGCAAATCATCATTCGAGTGTTTATTTTGGCACAGCAACGCAAGCGGCCCCATGCACGTTATTCGTCCTTCGGCAGCGGCCTCATGCTCCAAAAGACGACGTTCATAATGACGACGATGATGAGCACCACGCCGTTGGCCACCCAAAAGCCCATATTCAGGCCGAGCCACTCCGAGGTGCCAAACAGGTCAATCCAAATCTGCGTCCAATTCATGCGAACGCTCCTCTCATGTCAAATCCCCTGTTACAGCAACTCGCCATAGCGCCTGACATAGGCCTTCTTAAGGCTTGTTGCCAACGCCATATACAGCAAGATGCACGGGATCAGGAACAGGAAGTACTCAACGGGCAGGGCACCCAGGCCCAACGTAGGCCCAAGCGGGCTAAACGGAATCGCCGTGAGCAGCGCGATGCCCGTCATCGTGAGCAGCATCACCGGCGCCGAGGCACGGCTCTGAATAAACGGCAGCTTGGGCGTGCGGATCATATGAATGACCAACGTCTGACTCCACATGGACTCGACAAACCAACCGGCCTGGAACAGCGCGATGTATGCCAGCTGCATCTGCTCCAGCGCAGCGCCCGAGTAAACGTGCGCAAGATCGTTAAACAGCACGCCGTGGCTCACAAACAGCGGACAGAAGACAAAATACATAAAGATATAGGTCATAAAGTCAAAGATGGAGCTGGTAGGCCCGATCCAGATCATGAACCTGCCGACACTCGACGCATCCCAGGTACGCGGCACGCGCAGGAACTCCTCGTCCACGTTATCCCAGGGAATCGCCAGGCAGCTGCAGTCATAAATCAAGTTAAGCAGAATCAGCTGGATGCTCATCATGGGCAAAAACGGCAGCAGGGCAGACGCGGCAAGCACGCTAAACATGTTGCCGAAGTTTGAGCTCGCGGTCATCTTGATGTACTTGATCATGTTGGCGTAGGTCTTACGCCCCTCGACGATGCCTTCCTCGAGCACCATCAGGTCCTTCTCAAGCAAGATGATGTCCGCCGACTCCTTGGCAACGTCGACGGCGGTATCGACCGAGATGCCGATATCGGACGACTTCATGGCCGAGGCATCGTTGATGCCGTCACCCATGTAGCCCACAACATGCCCGTTGTCGCGCAGGACGGAGACGACACGCGCCTTTTGGTCGGGCGTGAGCTTGGCAAACACCTGCACGTCCTCGGCACGACGAGCGAGCTCCGCATCATCCATGGTGGCAATGTCGCTACCCAGCAGCATGTTGTTGACCTGCAGCCCCACCTGCTTGCAGATGGTGCGCGTGACCTTCTCGTTGTCGCCGGTCAAAATCTTGGTGACGACACCATGGTTGCGCAGCGCCTCGATGGCATCGGCCGTCGACTCTTTGGGCGGATCCAAAAACGCCAGATAGCCGATCAGGACCATATCGCACTCGTCCTCGGCGCTAAAGGCACCGGCCGGCGAAGGATTGGACTTTTGCGCAATCGCCAACACACGAAAACCGTCGTCGTTTAAATCGGCGACCGTTGCCAGGATACGCTTGCGCACCTCGTCGTCCAGCACGCGAACCGCGCCATCGATCTCGGCGTGCGAGCACACCGAGAGCATTTCCTCGACAGCGCCCTTGGTGACCATCTGAGTCTTACCGCTGCGGTCGCGCACCACGGTGGTAAGGCGACGGCGCGTAAAATCAAACGGCACCTCGTCGACCTTTACATATGCCTCCGAAAGGTCGGTGAGACTCGGGTCGTTGTGCTCCTCTTCCTCGGTGCACTTGATAATCGCCAGGTCCATGAGGTTCTTGTAACCCGTCTGGAAATAACTGTTGAGATAGGCATGGCGCAGAACGCGCGAATCCTCCTGGCCATTGATATTCCAGTGATATTCCAGCACCACCTGGTCCTGTGTCAGCGTGCCGGTCTTATCCGTACACAGCACATCCATGGCGCCAAAGTTCTGAATCGAGTTGAGGTTCTTGACGATGGTCTGCTTTTTGCTCATGGCAACTGCGCCCTTGGCAAGACACGTGGTGACGATCATGGGCAGCATCTCGGGCGTGAGGCCCACGGCGATGCTGATGGCAAAGAGGCCGGCATCGAGCCAATCGTCCTTGGTAACGCCGTTAATCAAAAAGACGAACGGAACCATCACCATCATAAAGCGGATGAGCACCCACGAGACGCCATTGACGCCTTTGGAAAAGCTGGTCTCCACGGCGTCATCCGAAAGGCTCGACGCCATGGAGCCAAACAGGGTCTGCTCGCCCACGCTAAAGACGACTGCGGTCGCGCTGCCCGAGATCACGCTGCTGCCCATAAGGGCGATATTCTCGAACGACGTTGCCGAGTCGGATTCTGCGCAGGTCGCGGGCACCTTCTCGACAGGCTCGCTCTCGCCCGTCAGGCTGGCCTGGCTCACAAAGAGATCCTTTGCCTCGATGATCCTCACGTCTGCGGGGATCATGTCGCCAGCGGAAAGGTGCACGATGTCGCCGACCACCACGTCGTCGATGGGAATCTCCTTTTTGGGAGCATCCTTTCGAGTGGCCGTCACGGTCGTCGTGATCATGTCGAGCAGCTTTTCGGCCGCGTTGCCGCTACGCGCCTCCTGGATATAGCGCAACGTGCCCGAAAGCACCACCATCGTGGTGATGATAATCGCGGTCAGCGGATCGAAATCTTCCGGCGTGCTTCCCATAAGCGAAAGGGAGGGAAACACCATGTCCGTTGCCGCCGAGATAATGGCCAGGAAAAACAGGATTGCCGTAAAGGGGTTGACGAAGGCATCTGCGAGCCTGCGGGCTAGCGACTTTTTCTTGCCGCGCGTGACCACGTTGCGCCCGTTGTCCGCCTCGCTGTGTGCGACCTCGTCGCGGTCCAGGCCACCCAAGTTGGACCCGACCCATGCCAAAGCATCGGTCAGCGGAATGGTCGCCGCATACTGAATGCGCCCCTCCGCACGATGTCGAATCAAATCGTGCCGCGCTTGAGCCGTCGATGCCGCGCGGTGCATGGTTAACATCTTCACTTATTACGCTCCGTTCTATCGATTGCGTGCAGAGCAACTTAGCTGCGGCGGTCCTTAACAAGATGGGCCCGCGGCGGCGCACATCGCCCTGCGCTTCCGGTACTGTCACTGCCGCTCAAGGTCCTCACCTCTCCTTCGCGTCTGCGACTGTTCACAGAATAGAAAAGCCGCAAGACCCAGCACATGGCTGGTTTCTTGCGGCTTTCTTGCGATTCGGCAAGGATTGTTCTGCTGCCTTCAATCGGCAGCGGCAATAGGCCAAAGCGTCATTCGGCCATCTTGTAGCCCACGCCCCACACGGTTAACAGATAGCGCGGGTTATCGGGCTCGGGCTCAATCTTCTTTCGTATCTTTCGGACAAAGGCCATGATGTTGCTGTCGTCGAGCAAATACTCGTCCCGCCACACGGCCCGATAGATTTCTTCTTTGCTAAAGACCGTGCCCCGATTGGTGGCCAAAAAGGCAAGGATGTCAAACTCCTTGGGTGTGAGCGAGACGGGCGCCCCCAGGACTTTCACGGTGCGCGAAGCCAGGTCAATCGACAGCCCATCGATAACGATGGGTTCTGTGCCCGAACCGGGCTGCGAGCCCGCGAGCATCAGTTCAACGGACGTGAGCCTGCCCGACGCGATATCGGCAAATATGGGCGCAAGCTCAAGGGCGGCGGCACTACCGGACGAGAACAGCGCACCGCTGAGCTCGGCGGCCTCGGCGGGCGTGATCGCTATGTTGGTTCTGTTCGTTCGCATAGAACCACCCTAGAACAAGCTGCTCGCACGGGACAGATAGACCCGCTTGATGACCGAAACGACAACAAGGTACAGCACGCTGAGCAGCGCGACGACGCCCAAATACCACGCCGGTAAAGCGGCGAGGCCGATCAGCCGCACCGCCGGGCCAAGTGCGAGCAAGGCAGACACGACAAGCATGACGCCAACCATCATCACGAGCAGACGGCGCGGACGGTCCGCCCCGCGAGCGCATCGTGTTCGCAAGACCAAAAGCACCAGAGACTCGGTCCATGCGCACTCCAGCAGCCAACCGGCTTGGAACGTGGCGATAAAGGCCGCCCTACCCGCGGCATCCAGTGCCATAAAAGATGCGCCGCATACAGCAGGGCACACGCCAAAGAACAAGATGGCAAATGTGATGATGTCAAATGCCGAGCTTGCAAAACCAAAATGGAGCATAAAGCCGCCCAAGCCCTTGCCCGACCATGCCTTGGGGCGAGAAATCTCCTCGACGTCAACGTTATCCCACGACAGCGCCAGGCAGGTCGCGTCGTAAAGCAGGTTGAGCAGAAGCAGCTGAGTGGCGGTCGCCGGCACAAAGGGCAAAAAGATGCTGGCGGCAGCCACCGAGCAGATATTGCCAAAGTTAGAACTTGACGCGATGCGGATGTACTTGGAGGCATTGGCGAACGAGGCCCTGCCCTCGCGCACGCCCTCGGCAACGACGTCCAGGTCGCGCTCGAGCAGCACGAGGTCGGCGACCTTCTTGGACTCGGCGGCGGCAGAATCCACGACGATGCCGACGTCTGCCGCCGTGAGCGCCGGCACGTCATTCACGCCGTCGCCGATATAGCCGACGGTATGGCCCGAAAGCCGGATGAGCCCTACGATACGCGCCTTTTGCGCGGGCGTGAGTTCGGCAAAGACGCGAGTGCGTCCCACCTGGATAAGCGCCTCGGACTCCTCCATGGCATCGAGCGTGGCGCCCGTGATGACATTACTGGCGGGAATCCCAAGGCGCGCACAGGTAGAACGAGCGACCGATGCCGAGTCACCGGTCAGTACGCGTACCTCGACAGACAGATCGGACAGCGAGCGAACGGCAGCGCGGGCACTGGTCTTTGGCCGGTCGAAGAAGCCCAGAAAACCGCACAGCACCAGGCCGTCCCAGCCTGCCGCCGTCGTACTGTAGGCGACAGCGAGCACTTTGATGCCATCGGCACGCATGTCCTCGGCAACCTCGTACGCACTCCGGCGCCCTTCTTCGTTCATGGGAACGAGCTCGCCTTTAAAGTTCGCCCAGGCGCAATGCGCGCAAACGCTCTCGACCTCGCCTTTAACAATGGTCAGGTGACTATCGGGACGAGCCGGCAGCCCCAAGCACCCAAGTGCCTCCGGCGTAGCGTCGAGCTTGACGCCTGACGCTTTGGTAACGTGGTCAAAGGGATCGGACGCATGCAGGATAAATGCACGGCCAAGATCTTTGGCAGCAAGGCAAAGCTCGGGTGCGGCACACGCATCGGCAATAGCCCGGTTAAGTTGATTGGCGGCAACTCCCTGATTCGCACTCTCGAGATACGCTAAGTTGAGGGTCTGCTCGCTCTCGTTGCCCAGGATATCGGTGTAGTACTCCAGCACCGCGGCGTCTTCGGTCAGCGTACCCGTCTTGTCTACGCACACCACGTCCATGGAGCCCAGCGACTCCATAGCGTCGACGTTTTTAACGATGACCCGTTTGCTTTTGAGGCGGCGGGCGCTGCCCGACAGACAGACGCTCGTAACCACCGGAAGCATTTCGGGAACCAGACCCACGGCCGTTCCCAAAGCAAACAGCAGCGCTTGCGTCCAGTCGCCCAGCACGACGCCGCGAATCATGATGACAAACGGCAGCACGATCAGCATGCACTTGACCAAAGCCGCGCAAATGCTCTGGGCCCCGGCATTAAACTGCGTGGCAGGGCAGACGCGCCGACGCGGCACGGCCTCCTCCTTGTCGGCACTCGCAAGAACGGTTGCCGAGGCCTTGCCGTCAACAATCGTCGTCCCCGCGCGAACGGCATCGCCCTCACGCTTGGCAGTCTGGCCGCTCTCGCCCGTAAGTGATGACTCGGAAACAAGAATGTGATTGCCCTTGGCAAGAACCGCATCGACCGGACAGAGCATGCCGGCGTACAGGCGAATCACATCGCCGGGTGCAAGCCGGTCGGCATCGACTTGGACCCAGCATGCGTCGACACGTTTCCAAACGGCCGCATGGCTCGCCTTTAACATATGGCGATCAAAGCTGCGCTTGGCCCCATTTTCGTAGAACAGGCGCACCAAGCCGCCGGCCAGCCACATTACAAACAGCACGGCAGGCGCAAACACCCCCGTCTGGCCCTGCGCCTGCGGAACGACATCGACCAAAAAAGCCAAACCGGCCAGCGCAAGCAGCAAGGACGAGAACGGGTTGAAGAATGATTTTCTAATCATCGAAGCCTCTTTCTAGCGTAGCTTCGATTGTATCCGAGGTGTATATCGGCACCCCCGACCCAGACCTTGCGACTTCCTTGCTTTTACATGTGACAAAGGGACAGTCCCTTTGTCACATCCCATTCAAGCGGTTCAGGAACTCTTCGCAGGCGCGGGAACGCAGGCGATATTTTTTCCATACCAGATACGATGCAATGGTAAGCGGCGGCTCAAATGGGACAAAACGCAAATCGCTGCCTTCATCTATCTGCAGCAAGCTTCCAATGCTAACCGCACACGCAGCACCCGAACGCACCAGATGTGACGCGTTGCCGATCAGATCGAAATGCCCCACGATGTTGAGTTCATCGACGCTAAGGACGCCGCTCGACCACACTTCCAGGTCCAGCGCTCGATTCGAGGTGCGCGAACTCACCAGCAGCGGCATCTTCGCCACGTCCGTAGGCGTCAGCACGTCAAGCTCGCCCCATGGACCGCTCGCGGCGACAACGGCACCGACTCGATCCGCCTCGGGCATACGAATCCATTCGTATTTCTCGACGTTAACAGGCTCCAACAACAGCGCAAAGTCGAGCAGGCCACGCTCCAAGCGCTCCTCTACCGCATCGGCATTACCGGTATAGAGTTCTATCGTCACTCCTGGATGATCCCGATGCAGCTCCGCAAAGATATCGAGCACCGGCCGCATCGATTTGGTTTCACCGGCGCCAATGCGGACAACGCCCGCAATGCCGAGCTCCCGATCCGCCAACTCCAGCTCGGTCTGCTCCACCAGCGAGACGATTTCCTCGGCGCGCTGGCGCAGTCGCATGCCATCGCTCGTAAGCACACATGATCGATTGGTGCGCTCAAAAAGCTCGACGCCCAGCTCGCGCTCAAGATCGGCAATCTGACGTGACAGCGTAGGCTGCGTCACGTGTAGCACGTTTGCCGCCTCGGTCATGTTTTCCTCACGCGCCACCGCCAAAAAGTAACGTAAAGTCCGTAGCTCCATTGCACCCTCAACTCAGACAAGGTATTCCACTCGCCAGCCATTTGGTATTCGTATACCTAGCTAGTCGATATGAGCAATATACATTATTAACCTATCAACGTACGCTATAGCCATCCCCTCAAAGATAAGGAGAACACCATGCAGTACACCACCCTTGGACATTCCGGCATCAAAGTCTCTAAACTCTGCCTGGGAGGCATGAGCTTTGGCGAGGCCAGCCCCGACTTTCACCAATGGACCATCGGACCCGACGATACGCGCGCCGTCATCAAACGCGCACTCGACACCGGAATCAACTTTATCGATACCGCGAACTGCTACAGCTTTGGCACGAGCGAAGAGTACATTGGCGCCGCCCTGCGCAATCTGGGAATCGCTCGCGAGAGCGTCGTGCTAGCTAGCAAGGTTCACTTCAACGAAGGCGGCCTTTCCGCCGACGCCATCAAACGTGAGATCGAAGGCTCGCTCAAGCGCTTGGGCACCGATTACCTGGATCTTTACATCATCCACCGCTTCGATTACGACGTCCCCATGGAAGAGACCATGGAAGCGCTCAACGATCTGGTGCGCGAGGGCAAGGTCCGCGCGCTCGGCGCCAGCGCTATGTATGCCTACCAGCTGCACAACCTGCAGATCGTCGCACGCGACCACGGATGGACGCCCTTTACGAGCATGCAGTGCCACTACAACCTGCTGTACCGAGAGGACGAGCGGGAGATGATTCCGGTATGCCGCCAGTTCGACATGGCCCTTACGCCATACAGCCCCCTGGCGTCGGGACACCTCTGCCGCCCCACGTGGGAAAGCTCGAGCACACGTGGCACCACCGACACGACCATGGCCAATAAGTATGACCATAACCGCGCCATCGACATGCCCGTCGTCGAGCGTGTGGCCAAGGTTGCCGCCGATCATGACGTGTCGATGCCGCAGATTGCGCTGGCGTGGCACTGGGCGCGTGGAGTCGAGGCGCCCATCGTGGGTTGCTCCAAGCCCGAGCGAGTCGACGACGCCGTAGCTGCGCTCGACATAACGCTCTCCCCCGCCGAGATCGACTTCCTCGAGGAGCTTTATCAACCGCATGCGCTCGTTGGTCCCAAGGCCCGTCCCGGCGAAAAGCCGCTTGCCGGCACCACCAAGGTCAAAACCACAAAGTGACGCCATGGACGACAACATCATCGACGGCCTACGCGACGCCGGCTGCAACGAAGAGTTTATCGAGCTGTACGGTACTGCCGCCAGCGACTGCGCGCGCATTTGCCTACTAAAACGGCATCGCCGCGAATTGCTCAACGATATACACGCGGGGCAACAGAAGCTCGAATGCCTTGACTATCTCATCTATCGGCTACGCAGTGCCTCGACCGGATGCTGTTCAAGCCGCTCAAGATTGTGAGCATGAGGCAGCGCCGAATAGCAACTCGGCACAACCACAACCGTAGCAACAAAAGGAGTTCCAATGGCAAAAACACTTGTAGCATATTTCAGCGCATCGGGAACCACGATGGACATTGCGAGTCGCTTGGCTCGCATGACGGACAGCGACCTGTTCGCCATTGTGCCCGCCGATCCATACACAAGCGCCGATCTTGACTGGCGTGACAAGCAGAGCCGCAGCACGCTCGAGGCAGCCGACCCCTCCTGCCACCCTGCCATAACCTCTAAAGTCGAGCACATCGAAGACTACGACACCATCTTTTTGGGATTTCCCATCTGGTGGTACGTGGCGCCGGCGATCATCAACACGTTCCTTGAGTCTTACGACCTGACGGGCAAAACGGTCGTCCTGTTTGCCACCTCGGGCGGAAGCGGAATGGGCAAAACGGCGTCGGTCCTTAGGGCAAGCGCTCCAGGCGCAAAGATCGTTGACGGCGGCATTCTCAACAACGCAAGCAACGCCGACATCGAGAAGTTCGCGGCAAGGTACCTCTAACGCGCCAAAGACCTAAGCGGACAATCTACTCCAGGACAGAGGAGCTCGCCCGACGCTCCCAACGAAGAAACGCACGGGTTTACGCTCCAGTTGCCGCTCGCGAACGCCGCCCATATTTCGAGGTCTAATACTTTTCCCGAGAAGTGAACGGCTGTATTTGGACCCCCGAAGCATTGACTTTTTTAGGCGTCAAAACCGCAGGATTTGACTAGTAAAACCGCGGGAAATTGCACGCCAAAAGTGTCGATGCTTCGGGGGTCCGTTTTCACTCGTTCACTTCTCGGGAAAAGTATTAGACCTCGATTTCCGCAGTCCCCAATGTGACAAAGGGACTGTCCCTTTGTCACATTCCAACGAGCGCCCAGGCGGAGAGCGATGAGAATTCAAACTCCCTGCAGCAGCTCATCGATGGCGGGATTCTCTATACTGGGTCACATATGACGGTATCGCGCCAAAGGAGAACGCCATGGCCACGTCACAGATATCCCTGCTTGCGCTCATCTTGGTTGGGGGCATCGGCATCCTGTTTATAGGAGCGAGCATGCTCATGAAGGCCGCCGCCCGCAAGAAAGCCAAGGCCTGTACCGCCGTGACCATGGGGACGGTCATCGACCATCGCTTGATGGGTGAAGGCAGAATGCATCCCGTTTTGGAATACACCGTCGACGGCACGCAATACCTCGCGACAAAACAATTCCGCGGCATAAAGACCAAAAGCTTGTCGGGACTCCCCATCCGCACACAAGCCGCCGCCCACGAAGACCCCAAGGGCTGGCTGCACGTACAGACGGGGCCCATCGCCCGCCTAGACACCCTTGCAGAGCAGCTTTGGCCCCTCGGCAGTCAAATGACCGTACACTACAACCCCAGCAACCCAGGCAAAAGCTATGTCGAACGCCCCATCGTGGGCAACTTTGCCACGCTGATGTTTAACATCGCAGGCTTCTTGCTCATCGCGATGAGCATCTTGCTCTATGTTCTTATCCAGCGCTAGCTCAAACTGATGCGCCCCGCGCCCTATGCGCCGCAACGACCGTTACGACACCAAGGATTGACTATGGCAACACTTTCCGAACAAGAACGTAAGCGCATCCAGCGATACTGCATCTGCCCCAAGGTTGCCGGCGCGGCGCTTGCCATGGCATTCGTGCTGCCCTTATCGATTATTCCTTTCGAAATGATCGACGACATCGTCTTCCATCACGAAGGCTTCCAAGAGACGGGAATGATGACCGCCTTGGTGCTCACCGCCATCGAGCTCGTCATATTCTGTTATTGCGCTCTCGCCCCGCGCTTTGGCATGCGTGGCAAGCAGTGGAAGGAAATGCAGTACCGGCTCGCCGTCGAGCAGAGCGAGAAAGACCGCTCGGCACAGATCGCAGGCGTTGTTGGTACGCAGGCCGCCGCGCGCCTGCTCAGGAACAGTGACAACGAGACCGCGCGCAACCTAGGCGGCGCTGCAGAGGTCGCCGCTGCCGTAGGCGCCGTCGCCACCGCGGCAGATGTGCTTGCCGAGAGCTTCGCCAACGCAAAGGCCGTGGCAGAGGCCTGTGGCGTGCCTATCCCCCGTGCAAAAAAGTGGGTCGTCGCGCTTGTGACGCTGCCCCTCGCAATCGTGTGCGGCGCCTATATCCCGCAGCTGGCGCAGGGAAACATCGAGATGCAGGAGAATGCCGCGGCTGCAGCCGAGCAGATCTCCATCGCCCGTAAGGCGCTGGAGCCCTCATGCGAGTACGTGTCTGCCGATGACCCCTACGAGCGATATCAAGATTACGGCTATCACGTCCGCGGCTATCTGCACGACGGCGACTCCGATGCCCAAAAGACCTATACGTACCTGGATTTTGACAACAAGGGAACGCTCACGGAAGTGAGCTACGCGGCAGAGATCGACCCCGACGCGAGCCTCGAGGACAACCTCGCCCGTATCGAGCTCGACCTTGACGAGCTTTCCTCTGTTGTCCAAACCATAGACATCAAGACCGCAAGCCCCGAGCTCCTAGCACCGCAGAAGCTCCCCGAAGAGTTTAGGCAGGCTTTTTTGAGCGGTTCGCTCTACGAGAGAATCTCTATCAGGACGAGTGACGACCCCGTCAAAACGTATTACTCGTTTGATACGGATCCCGAGGATGAGTTTGACGAGTACACCCATCCAAGTATACGCATCACGTTGATGGGCAAAACGAGCTAGGCGCAGAATGTGACAAAGGGCACCGACATTAGTCGATGCCCTAAGGTTACTGCATGTTAAGTCCTACAGCGTATATCTAAGACGAATCGAATTATTCATCCCAGGAGAGATTCTTGCCAGTCTTCTTTGCCAGCAGCAAAAACAGACCGATGATGACGTTGCATGCAATGCAGAAGATGAAGACGCCCTGGAAGGAGCCAACGAGCTCGTATACCTTCATCATGACGGGCATGCCAAAGGCACCGACGATATAGCCCACGGAGCAGATGAGTGCGAAGATGCGACCAAAGTCACGGGAGCCAAAGACGTCCATCACCAAAACGGTCAGAGCGGTGCCGGCAATGACGTACATGACGTCGTTAACACCGGCAGCAAGAATGCTGAGCGTCGAGTTGCCGCTGCTCATCATGAGCATGACAAAGGAGAGAATCGAGACGGCGAGCCAGCTCAGAATGGCCTTGGTGCTGCCAAACTTATCGCAAGTGGTACCGACGATCGGGTTGAGGAACAGGTCGAACAGCGATGCGGCGGAAACCATGAAGCCACCCACCATGGGGCTAAAGCCGACCTCGGCGGCATAGGTGGGGAACAGTTGGTTCATGCAGCAAGTAAGCTGAACGAGGCAGAGGAAGCCGATGCAGAAAAAGAATGCAGGCGACTTAATAGCGCGTGCGTAGCTAACGCCACGTGCACTATCCTCGGTCGTTTCCTCGGTCTCAGCGACCGTCTCGCCTTCGACATAGCCATAGGGCAGCATGCCCTTGTCCTGGGGCTTATAGCGGATAATCAGGATGGAAGCGGGAAGAATGAGCACGGCGGAGACGCCAGCGAGCACCAGATAACCAGTCCTCCAGCCAGCAGCCTCAATGACAGAGGTGATGACGGGGCTCATGATGAGCATGTAAATCGAGTTCACTGCCCAAGCGAGGCCAATTGCCAGGCCGCCAGATTTTTTGAACCACTGGTCAATAACATCGGACATGGCGACGCCGGTAGTGAAGGCGAAGCAAACGCCAATCAAGGCGCCAGCTGCGATGAACATCCAGACTTCGGTGTAGAAGGCCATGCCTACGCCAGCGGCGAGCAGAATAAGCTCGACGACGGGGAGCCAAAACTTGCCAACAACCTTGGGGATGAGTTTTCCGACAAACGGAAGAGCTGCCGCAAGACCAATGAGCGTTGCAGTGAAGTAATACGAGAAGATGGAGTAGTCAAATCCGAACTCCTCGCACACGGGCGCGACGAAGGAGCCAGCGATTACGCTATAGGATCCGGTCGTACCGGCAGACATGAGGCCGAGCGCAATCACGAGAACCCATGCGTAAACCTTGCTGCTCTTTAACTTTGCATTTTCCATTGATACAGCTCCTAGAGACCCAGAAGGGCGCACATAACGGCCTTGATGGTGTGCTGACGGTTCTCTGCCTCACGAAAGATGACCGACGCGTTGGCCTCAAAGCACTCGTCCGCAATCTCAAAGCCCTCGGTGATGATTTCACGATGCAGGTCGTTCTTGCACTGGTCGAGCAACATCTTGCCAACGCGGTGATTTGCGTTGTGAACAGAGGGGAGCTCGTGCATGCAGAAGATGTCGGGGTTGTTGGTGCGCTTGCACAGCTCACTGGTGACGCGATAGGGGTACAGGGACTCGGCGTCGCCAAGCCAAGAGTTGTAGTCATCGGGGTCCAGAACCTCATCGCCGCACTCGGGGTTGATGTAGCGCCACTCCTCGGTAACGATTACGTCGACACCGTCCAGAGCATCAAGGTCAGAGGTGATGGTGAAGGTCCTGTTGGGCGCGTACTTGGCGTAGCAGGCCTCGACCTCCTCGATCATTTCCTTGCACATCTGGTGACGGAGGTCGTCGGGGCCGATGGCGAGGAAGTCCATGTCGAGCATCGCGCACAGACGGCCATACCACACGGGGGCACCGGCGCAGTTGCCAACGAAGGCCATCTTCTTGCCACGGCTCGTGCGCAGGCCACCCCACTGCTCCTCCATCGTGAGAGCGTCTGCGAGCATCTGGGTCGGGTGATCGCCGAGAGTGAGGGCATTGATGACTGGAATATCGACCAAGTCGGCGACATCATAGAGGAACTGCTCGTCCTTTTGTGCACGATAGACAATGAGATCATACATGCCGTTGAAGACGCGCATGGCATCCTCGATGGTCTCGCAATCACCCATGTGGGAGTTGGTCAGATAGGTGAAGCCCATGCCCAGGTCGTTGCAAGAGGTCTCAAAGGCGCAGCGAGTGCGGGTCGAGCCCCACTCAAAGTTGGCGAGAACGTTCTTGCCGGGGAAGTAGCGCTGGTCGACACCGGACTTTTTCTGGGCCTTGAGGTTCCAGGCAAGATCGATGAGGTAACGGAAATCCTCAGAGGAAAGATCGTGGATGTTGAGGTAGTCGCGACCGCGAAGGCTGTTGTTCATGCCTATTTCCTTTCAATTGTTTGATGGGTAAGTGTCGAATGTGCCCCCGAGGGAAACACGGATATCCCTCGGGGACTGTAAATGTGGCGCCTGGATCAGGCAGCGCAAGTTTAAGAACTTGCTAGCAGCTGGCGGCCACGTCCTTGGTCCAGCAGTGCACGCCGCCGCCGGACAGGTTAAGCGCGAGAGAGTCGATCATGATGACCTTGCGATCGGGGAAGCAGCTCTCAAGAACCGCCTTGGCCTGCTCATCCTTCTCCTTCACGACTTCGCTCATGCCTTCGTGGTAATAACGCTGGCCAAGAACGACGCCATTGCAGATGAGGAAGTTGCAGTAGCTTGCTGCGGCATAAAAGTGAACGGGGCCTTCGGGCCAAGGGGTGCCATCCATGAACTTGCCGCCCATTTCGTCGATGAAGCCTTTATACAGCTCGTAGTCCTCGTCGCCGGGGGCGATGACAACCTCGATCGGCTCGGCAGTGGGCATGCGGACGATTTCGAAGGGCTTGCCCTCCCAGTCCGTCTCAGCGCGCAGGATCTCGTAGGCGGCGTCGATGCGACGACGCGACTCCGCGCCCGCCTTGCTCGACGCGGCCTCCTCATCGGATACCTCGGCAAGAAGAATCTTGTTCGGGGTGATAAAGCGGCACATCTCATCGATGTGGGCGGCGAAGCTCATGCCGAAGACAGGAGTTCCATCTTCCTTCTCGTCGAGGATGCCCAGTCGATAGTCGTCGTCCTCAAGCATAGGCTGCGGCAGCCAGATAACCTTGTTGAGGTTGTAGATGCGCTTGTACTCGGCCTCCACTTCCTCTTTTGAGAACTCGGGATTGCGCTTGCGGCATTCCGTGTCCTCGATGGCGATCAGGGTGCCGTGACCGTCAAACTCGCGGTCGCCGCCCTCCGAAACCATTTCGGAATTGACGATATCGAAACACCCGAGCGCAACCGCCATGTGAACAGCTGCCCTGCGTGCGGACTGGCACTCTGGGGAGTTCTTGTCCCACACGCCGTAATAGGTCCAAGCGGGGTTGACCATATAGGAATGGCCTTCGTCGTCGACCATGATGCTGGGGCCGTTGTCGCGAACGTAGAAGTTGGAATCTTCGAACTGCGTAATCTGGATACGGTCGAAATCCACCCCTTCCTCTTTAAGGCGCGAGCAGGCTTCCTCGTAGGAGCCGGGGGTGCCACAGTTGAGGTTGACCGTAACGTCGCCATACTCAAGCAAAGCTTTAATTACGTCAACGCAGGGCTGGCGATTATCGAAGCCCTCTGCGCGAATGTAATCGGGAAGCCATGTCACATAGACGTTGGAGCGCTTCTCAAACTCGCCCGGCATACGATAGTTCTCGTACATGGTTGGTCCTTCCGTCGGGTTTCCCGCAATGCTGTCCGGCCGCGACAATAGCGGGGTTACACCAGCTATAGTACTACTATACCTACCGTTCGGTAGGTGATTTTGTATAATTGCCATTCGCCTGTCGATACCTACCGTTCACCGTTTATAGTGGTCGTGTTTGGACACGAATTGATGTTCCGTTGCCATTCTTAATAATGTTGGCAATGCGGAAGTGATTTGCAATGGAGAAGTGAAGCGTGAGCACAAAGGGAAAAATATTGGATGCAATGTATGATCTTGTGGCAGAAGTCGGTTACGACAAGGCGTCCATTGGAAAAATCTGCGACCGTGTCGGCATATCCAAGCCATCGGTGTACTACTACTTTCCCTCTAAAGAGGATATTTTCACCACGCTCTTAGATAGTATGTTTCCGACTATCGACTATCAGCGCGACTACTCGCTAATAGTCGATAGGGACGGATTCAAGGCGGCGCTTATCGAGCTCGGCAATTCGGTTATAGGTGGCTATCGTAGTGATGAAAAGCGCCGTCGCGTGCTGGCCGAGGTCAGTATTCAGGCAAATCGAATCCCTGCAGTTCAGGAACGTCAGGCAACGGCGATCAACCGAACTATGGACGCGCTTAAAGACATCCTTCTCCATGGCCTAGAAATTGGCGCGTTTTCCGATGAAACAGACGTCATGCTGTACGTGCAGATTCTTTACACCGTACTTGAGGGAGCGAGCAATACCGTTGCCCAAGATGAAGACATCGATGAAAAGGCTGTTTGGGCAGGGATCGTCGAACTCATGTTTAAATAGGCGCGTAATAACAGAGGCACCTTGGCAAGCGCGATGCGACGACTTGCGGGGTCGCAGAATGGTTCGAAACCCGTGTTCGCGATGATTGCAAAAAGTTGTTGAATAGAAATTGGGGCCGATTCCAGCTATGTTGGAATCGGCCCCAATTTCGTTGTAACTTGCAGAGACAAATGACAAGGCTGAAGGGCAGTTCGTTGGTCAGGTTATTTCGCGGTAGTCTTATTGAGAAGACCGGAAACTAAAGCAAATGTCGCAATCAAAAGGTTGCAGATGATACAGAAGACGAATACTCCTTGGAAAGACCCTGCCATACCGTAAACCTTCATCATGACTGGCATTCCGAAAGCTCCGACAACATGGCCCGCTGAGCAAATAATCGAATAGATCCTTCCAAAATCGCGTGATCCGAAGAGCGAGAGGAGAATCATCGGCATTGCAGTTCCAACGATGGCGAACATGACGTCGTTTACGCCGGCCGCGATGATGGAAACGGTCTCGTTGCTTCCGCCAAAGATGAGAAGCAGGAATGAAAGAATGCTGACTCCCGTCCATGCGACCGTTGCTTTAATAGCACCGAGCTTGTCGCATGTTTTACCTACGAAGGGATTTAGGAAAATATCGGAGAGCGAAGCCGCCGAAACCATTAGGCTTCCCACGATGGGATTGAAGCCGACCTCGCTTGCATAGGTCGGGAACAGCTGGTTCATGCAGCAGGTGAGTTGCGCCACGCAGAGCAGAAGGGCGCAGAGAATAAAAGACGGCGTTTTCGCGGCATCGCGGAGCGCCATGCCCGAAGGGACATCTTCCTGTTCATCGGCGCTGTAGCTCTCATGGGTTTCGGAGGTGGTCTCTCCGTACGGAAGCATATTGCGATCAGAGGGCTTAAGGCGAATGATAAATGCGCTTGTGGGCAATATCATGGCTGCAGAAACGGCCGCAAGTACGATGTAACCCGTACGCCAGCCTTGCTGCTCGATGACCAGTGTAATGACAGGACTCAATAGCAGCGTGCAGAGAGAATTAACACCCCACGCAAGGCCGATGGCAAGACCAGACGATTTACTGAACCATTGGTCAATGACATCGGACATGCAGACACCCGTTGTGAACGAAAAGCAGATGCCGATCACTGCGGCGGAGACGATGAACATCCAGACCTCGGTGTAGAACGCCATTGCGGCGCCGGCGGCAATAAGGACGAGTTCAACGCAAATATGCCATGGTTTGCCGATTACTTTTGGAATGAAACGACTCAAAAGTGGAAGCCCAAGCGCAAGGCCAAGAAGAATCGCGGTGAAATAGAAAGAGAAAGAAGTGTAGTCAAAGCCCAGGTCTTCACATACAGGAGCGATGAATGAGCCGGCAATGATGCTGTAGGTGCCGGTTGTTCCCGCAGACATTAAACCGAGCGCAATAACGACAATCCAAGCAAATGCGCCGCTCTCACGGGGGCGGTCCTTTTCGGCTGGTGCGATGAGAGTCATGGTTACTCCGTTTCTATCGGCAATGCAACCTATATGCCTACCGATAGGTATATAAAGATGGAGATTCTTCGTCAAGTGTTAAGCGGGGAGCGGGGGCCCTTAACGTGCCGAACGGTAATTGGGTCCCCAATGTGACAAAGGGATTGTCCCTTTGTCACATTATTCGGAGCGTAGGGCTTCCACGGGGTCTTTTTTGGATGCGCTACGGGCCGGCAGCAGGCCGGCGACAACCGTCAACAGCACCGAAATCGCGATGAGCACCAGCGCATCCTGCACGGGCAGGCTCATCAGGTTGGGGACCTGCTTGGCCGCAAGCGACCAGGCATTGACCGGGAAGCTCACGAACACCACGACGACAATAGCAAAGACGCCGGCAATGAGGCCCTCGATGAAGGTCTCGGCATTGAACACGTTGGCCACGTTGCGCTTCGACGCGCCGATCGCGCGCAGGATGCCAATCTCCTTTTTGCGCTCCAGTACGCTGATGTAGGTGATGATGCCGATCATGATGGAGCTCACCACCAAGCTGATACTCACGAATGCGATGAGCACCAAGCTGATGGTATTCACGATATCAGTCACCGAACCCATGATGATGCCCATGTAGTCGGTGTACGAGATTGCCTGCTCGTCGTGGCCGGCGGCTTTGACCCGCTTGTTGTACGCATCGATATGGTCGAGTACGCGCTCCTTGGCCTCAAAGTCACGCGGGAAAATCTTGACCGAGATGGGATCCGCCTCGTCCGCATAGCCCAACGTGGTCAGGTTGTTGTCGTAGGTGAGCTTTGACGCCTTGGCATAGCTCATCATGAGCGAACTCAGGTCCTCGGCGTCCATGTTGAAGTGAATGGCACGCGCAAAGGCGCTCGCATCCACACGCATAGCGCTCGCCAGGTTGGCAAAACTCGATGACATCTGCGTCGCCATCTGGCCCATGAGCCCTGCCGCGCCCGCCTTGAGCTGGGACGATACCGTCGACGCTATCTGCTCGCTGATTGCCTTCATCACCTGGTCCATAGCCTGCTGCAGATACGGAGCCAGCTGCTTTTGCACATAGTCGGTCATCGCCTGCTGCAGGCGCTCGGCCAGGGCATCGCCGCCCAGTGCCCTGAGCTGAGCCAGGCATTGCTGGGCTGCGGCATCATTCTCAAGATACGACGAGAATGCGGCAGCAAGCTTTGACGCGTCCTTAAGATCATCGGGTGTCAGCGCCTTAAACTGATCAGACTGCAAAAAGCCCTCAAACAGCTGGTTGGCAAGCGTTCCCACCTGCTGCATTTGCTCGGGCGTGAGTTCCAGACCGTCAAAGATGCCCGAGAAATCGGGAGCCGGCGCTTTGGCCATGATGTCGCTGAAGTCGATGTCCTTACCAACGCCCGAAAGGTCAATGTTCAGCCCGGACAAATCGATACCAGAAAGGTCGATACCGCCCGCCACGCCCGAGAGCGCAGATGCATCGAACGAGAACGCACTTTTGAGCGCTGCCTCGTCCACGCTGAACATACTGCCCAGATCCACGCCCTGCTTGGCCTCGCCTTGCAGTTCATCGAAAGACTTGCCCGTAAAGATATCCGTCTCGGAATGCGTAAGCTGCTCTTTTACGATCTGCGAATTGGCGGCGCGCTCCATAAGCTGGCGAGTCAGCGCATGCGTATAGGCAATGCCCGGAGACAACGCGCTCGCATTGGCCGTCTCGTTCGGTCGCACCACGCCCACAATGCGCACGTCAATACCGTCAGTAACCTTGGCGGCCATAAAGTCGGCATCGCCAGACATGTCGGTCCACATGCCGGTCTCTTCGTTTTTGCGATAGGCATCGGCCGGCGACAACACTTTAAACGCCGTGGACAGCGCGTCGTCGTAGGTAAAGTCGCTGCCGGTCTTGGGCGTCTCGACCTTGCCGTCGGCCGTCATGGCGCTGTTAACCAGGCCGTTGAGCTCATCGATTTCCAGCGCACCGATGCTGTAGAGCGTGTAATCGCCCACCGTGCCACGGCTCGAAAGCACCATCACGGCTTCGTTAGCAGACGTAGGCCAATGCCCCGCCACGACATCGTACTGGCTGTCGAGCAAGCTCTGGTCGTCAATCATCTCGTTAAAGACCGAGGTTCCCATGGACTCCATGCTCACCGTTGCTGCCGAGCTCGCGCCTCCGCTCATGGCCTCGGTCATGGCGTTGGGCACCAGACGCACGGGTTTCTCGTCCCCCTTGCCCGCTCGATAGACAACCGGCGTCACGCCATAGCCGTACTGAATGGCGTTGACCTCTTTATCGATGCCGTCGCCACCGGCATCGAGCCATGCCTTAAAGCTCGTCATGTCGTTGGACTTAACGCTCGCAAACATATCCTTTACGGCCGTGACCACGGGGATTTTATCGGTTCCCTGAGCCTTGCCGTCGGTGCCGTCGTCGGACGAATCCTCGCCGTTGGACGTATTGTCATCCGTGGCCCCCTGTCCGCCCATCATGGCCGACAGGTCGTAATCCTGTTTGGAAATCGTGAGCGGGTAGCTCGAGAGCGTATCCTCCTCGACCTTTTTGATGTAGCCGTTTACGCCGTTGGACAGCGCCAGAATCGCCGCGATACCGATAATGCCAATCGAGCCCGCAAAGGCCGTCATGGCCGTACGTCCCTTCTTGGTCATAAGGTTTCGGGCAGAAAGCCCCAGCGCCGTCACAAAGCCCATCGAGGTTTTGCGCGTAGGCTTAGCCTCGCGACGCGCAGCATTAGCAGCATCGAAGGGGTCGGAATCGTCGGTGATCTTGCCGTCCGCCAGGTTGACGATGCGTGTGGCGTACTGGTACGCCAACTCGGGATTGTGCGTGACCATGATGACCAGGCGGTCGCGCGCCACGTCTTTGAGCAAATCCATGACCTGCACGGATGTCGTTGAGTCCAAGGCGCCGGTCGGCTCGTCGGCCAGCACAATCTCGGGATCGTTGATTAGGGCGCGGGCGATGGCCACGCGCTGCATCTGCCCGCCCGATAGCTGGCTCGGGCGTTTGTTAACGTGCTCGCCCAGGCCGACTTTCTCCAACGCCTCGCGCGCACGCTGGCGGCGCTCGGCATGGCCCACACCCGTGAGCGTAAGCGCCAGCTCCACGTTTTCCAAAATGGTCTGATGCGGAATGAGGTTATAGCTCTGGAACACAAAGCCGATGCGGTTATTGCGATAGGCATCCCAATCGCGATCGTGAAAATCCTTGGTCGAAATACCGTCGATCAGCAGGTCGCCGGAATCGAAATGATCGAGCCCGCCGATAACGTTGAGCATCGTAGTTTTGCCCGAGCCCGAGGGACCCAGAATGGCCACGAACTCGTTATCGCGAAAAGACAGGCTTACGTTATCGAGCGCCACCTGCGTAAACGACTGCGTAGTGTACCTTTTGCAAATTCCTTTGAGCTCCAGCATGGACGGCAACCTCTCCCGCGCAGGCACCCTGCCCGCTCTCCCCCGCCGTTCGTATTCGACGCGTTTGTCCTACTCTATCCCCATTTTTTGCCGGAGCCAGTGAGGAATGTAGGGAACCGCATCAAAAAACGAACGGGACGGCGCCCAAAAGAAGAGGTCCCGAGCGGGACCTCTATATGGTGGAGATTATCTTGAAAGGCAGCGGACTACTCCGCACAGCGGCGCGCAATCCTCGCCATGCTTTACGCGTTTTCTACTGCTCGCTCTTAGCAAGCGCCTGATCGATCAGCTTGTTGAGCGCCTCTCGCTGCTCGGCGGAGTTGATGCCGCCCATGATTGGCTCTCCCACGATGTTGCCGTTCTGGTCGATCACGTAGGTGGTCGGGAACGAGTACAAGTTGGAGGTGAACTTGCCGGCCTCGCTATCCGACTTGAACCAGATGTTCTTGTACGTCACGCCCTTCTTGGAAAGTACGTCCTTGGCGTCTGCCACCTCGTCTTTGTTGCCATCGAGCGTAAAGGAATTGACGCCCACGACCTGGCCGCCCTTCTCGGCAAGCTCCTGATTCAGTTTCTCAAGATCGCCCAGCTCGCCCACGCACGGCTTGCAGGTGGTAAACCAGAAGTTCATGACGGTGACCTTGTTCTTGGAGAACAGCTCGTCGCTGTTTACATCGTTGCCGTCCAGGTCCTTGCCCTTAAAGCTGGGGAACTTCGTCTCCCCGCTCTCGTCGTTGGTCATGCCTGCGGTCGAGGCATCGACGCTCTCCCCCTCGCCGGGCGTGCTTCCACAGCCGGGGAACTCCTTCTCCAGGCTCTCGAGCTTGTCCTCGATCTCCTTGATCTGCTGTGCACCGGCCTTGAGCGTCTTAAGCTCATCCGCCGTGAACTCATCCTTGGCGCCGTCGATGGTCTTGAGCAGAAAATCGCCGTAATTGCTGCCATCCTCAATCATTGCCGAGTCTTTATTTGCCGCATTGATTACCTTTTCCCACAGCGCGTTATCACTCGAAAAGATCTCGTTCTCCTTCTGCATGAGCTTCGCATACAGCTCGGCGGCCTCGTCGGCATTGGCCGGCTTCTGCGCAGTGAGCTCTGCGATCTTAGGATCGGAGCTCGCAGATTCGCTCGCATTGCCACCGGGCGCCGAACATGCCACAAGGCACAAGGCCAATACCGGCACCATAAACAGGGCCGCAATCTTAGAAAGCTTCATAGTCATTCCTCCGTTTTGTCGAAGCTTGTTTACTTTTTATCGGCGGTCAAGGGAAGCTTTTCCGCCGACACATCCAGGCCATAGCGATAGCTGATGGCATCGACAGGACAGGCCCCGATGCACTTTCCGCACCGGATGCATTCGGCATGATTGGGCGCGCGGACCACATCAACGTCCATCTGACAAACCTTTGAGCACTTGCCGCACGAGACGCATTTGCACGCGTCAACCTGAATCCCCAGCAGGGATACCCTATTCATGAGCGCATAGAATGCGCCGAGTGGACAAATCCATTTGCAGAAGGGGCGGTAGAACAACACGCTCAGCACCGCAACCGCAATGAGAATCGCGAGCTTCCAGGTAAAGAGCTTTCCCAGCGCGGAGCGGATTCCCGTATTCATGATGGACAGCGGAATCGCACCCTCGAGCACGCCCTGCGGGCAGATGTACTTGCAAAAGAACGGGTCGCCCATGCCCACATCGTTGACCACCAAGACGGGCAGCAGCACCACGGCAAACAGCAGCACGGCATACTTGATGTACGTGAGCGGCTTGAGCTTTTTCGTTGATAGCTTTTTGCCGGGAATCTTGTGTAGAAGTTCCTGCAGCCAGCCAAACGGGCACAAAAACCCGCATATAAAGCGTCCCAGCAGCACGCCAAGCAAAATGAGCGTACCGGTGACGTAGTAGGAGAAGTTGAACTTGGATGAACCTACCACCGACTGGAACGACCCAATGGGACACGCACCTGATGCCGCGGGGCACGAATAGCAATTAAGCCCAGGTACGCAGACTGTTTTTCCCGCGCCCTGATAGATGCCGCCTTTGGCAAAGTTTGGCAGGTGAATATTGGTGACCAGCGTCGCCGCCGCCTGAATGAATCCGCGAAATCGGGCCAAAACATGCGACGCAGTGTTTTCTCTTTTATCCAATTCCGATACACTCCAAGCACAGCCTAATCGCTTTGGCCAGCACGGCATCCGCCTCGCCACGCATAACACCAAAGCACACCATGGTAATTCCGACGATCAACAAAGCGACCTGTACCACGGGTTTTACCGCTTTGAACAACACGACCACTCCTTTCGTTACGCGACCATTGGACCATATCGGCTATAAAATCCGTGTTAAGCGCGATATGGAATGTGCAAGGAGACTGTTATGCGTATTTTGATCGTCGAAGACGAGCGAGCACTGTGCGATGCAATCGCGCGCAGCTTGCGAAACTTGGCGTACAGCGTCGACTGCTGTCACGATGGACAGGAGGCGCTCGACCTGCTGGGCGTCGAAGTCTTTGACCTCGTGGTGCTCGACCTCAATCTCCCCCGTATCGACGGCATGACCGTGCTCAGGGAACTTAGGAAAACCGACTGCGAGACCAAGGTACTGATTCTGTCCGCACGTGGCGAAGTATCCGATAAAGTTGCCGGACTCGATGCCGGCGCCAACGATTACCTTACCAAGCCGTTTCATCTGGACGAACTTGCGGCAAGGATCCGCAGCCTTACCCTCAGGCGCTTCGCACAAAGCGACATAGTATTAACCTGCGGAAAGCTCAACTTTGACACCAAGGCGCGCATCGCTTCCGTGGACAGTGAGGCTCTATCCCTTACACGCAAGGAAACGGGAATCTTGGAATACCTGATGCTTAATCAGGGGCGACCGGTAAGCCAAGAGGAGCTCATCGACCACGTATGGGATAGCAGTGTCAACAGCTTTAGCAACGCGACCCGCGTGCATATCTCGTCGCTGCGCAAAAAGCTACGCGGCGCGTTGGGGCACGACCCCATCCGCAACCGAATCGGCGAGGGCTACGTTATGGAGGACGACGAATGAAGCGGCTGTCCCTGCAGTGGCGCATCACGTTGATGACAGCCCTGCTGGTATGCTCGACCTGCGTACTTATGAATTGCCTGGTTGGCTACTCCGGCATGCGCTACATGGACTCAATCGGTACTGAAATGTCGGAGCATAGCAAGGTGGAGGCGGCCTCGCCCAGCTCGTTCGACCCGACGAGCAAGGAGCTCGACGATGAGCTGACCATCGTCGTGAGCGACGCCCAAGAATCGTTTGGCGCGACGAGCTGGTACATAACCGCAGCGGTGACGCTGCTCGGTGGCGTCCTGGCCTACTTTGTGAGCGGGCATGCGTTGCAGCCGTTGCGCTCCTTTGCGGCACAAGTCGAGAGCGTGCGGCCCGATAACCTCGCCGACACAAAGATCAGCGAGGATGTGCCCTCTGAGCTTAGGCGTTGCAGCGCGTCGTTTAACGACATGATTGCCCGCCTTGAGGAGGGATTTTCCGCGCAAAGACAGTTTACGGGCAATGCAGCGCACGAGCTGCGCACGCCGCTTGCGCTCATGCAAGCTCAGGTTGAGCTGTTTTGCGCCGAGCACCCCGACGCCGATGCAGATACAGCGCGTCTGCTCGGGCTGCTGCAAGAGCAGACCGAGCGAATGACGCACGTGACAAAGACCCTGCTCGAGATGAGCGAGTTGCGCAGCGTCCCCTGCAACGATGCGATTGACCTGGCGCCGATGATCGAAGAAGTGCTCACCGACCTGGCGCCCCTTGCCGAGCAAAAGGGCATCGCGCTCGCAAGCGAGGGCGACGCGCAAACGACCGGCAGCGACACGCTGATCTATCGGCTGCTGTTCAACTTGGCCGAAAACGCCATTCGCTACAGCACGCCCAACTCGACCGTGCGAATCAGCGCCCGCGTCGAGGGCGACCGTATACTGCTACGGGTGCACGACCAGGGACAAGGCATTCCCGAGCAATACCAGACGAGCATCTTTCAGCCCTTCTTTCGCGTCGATAAATCGCGCAGCAGGGCATATGGCGGCGTGGGGCTGGGGCTTGCGCTGGTCTGGGAGATCGCCGCACTCCACGGCGGTTCCATCGAGGTCGAAGAGAGCTCAGAGAGGGGAACGACTATGCTCGTGACTCTTCCCACTCGCGCACTCGGCTCATTAAAATAACGAACGAGATGGCACGCCGCGTGGCGTACCATCCCACACATAATATCGAGGATGTGACAAAGGGACTGTCCCTTTGTCACATCTGCTAGTTCTCGTCGCCTACCAGCTGAGTTAGCTTACTCCCACTCCACCGTGCCGACGGGCTTGGGTGTGAGGTCGTAGCATACGCGGCAGATACCGGGGACCTCGGCGGTGACGCGGGCGGTAATGCGCTTGAGCAACGCCCAGTCGAGCTCGGGAACCTCGGCAGTCATGACATCGACGGTGTTGATGCAGCGAATGATGCAGGGCCAGTCGTAGGCGCGCTTGCCCTCGCGTACGCCGGTGGCGCGGAAGTCGGGCACCACGGCGAAGTACTGCCAGATGGTAAGACCTGCCTTGTCGATCTCCTCGCGCACGATGGCGTCGGCTTCGCGCAGCGCCTCGAGGCGATCGCGGGTAATGGCACCCAAGCAGCGGACGCCCAGGCCGGGGCCGGGGAACGGCTGACGTTCGACCATGTTCTCGGGCAGGCCGAGCTCGCGACCGACCACGCGGGCCTCGTCCTTGTACAGCAGTTTGACGGGCTCGCAGAGCTCAAACTGCAGATCCTCGGGCAGACCGCCCACGTTGTGGTGAGCCTTCACGCCGTCTTGGGACTCCAGGATGTCGGGATAGATGGTGCCCTGGGCGAGGAAGCTGACCTTATCGCCAACCTTGCGGGCCTCCTCCTCGAACACGCGGATAAACTCGGCACCGATGATCTTGCGCTTGGCCTCGGGCTCCTCGACGTCCACGAGCTTATCCAGGAAGCGATCGGTCGCGTCCACATAGACCAGGTTAGCGTCCATCTGGTTCTTGAAGACGTCGATGACCTGTTCGCTCTCACCCTTGCGCATCAGGCCGTGGTTCACATGCACGCAAATGAGCTGCTTGCCGATGGCCTTGATGAGCAGGGCCGCGACAACCGAACTGTCGACGCCGCCGGAAAGAGCCAGCAGGACCTTCTTGTCGCCGATCTGCTCGCGGATTGCAGCGACCTGCTCATCGATGAACACCTGGGCAAGTTCGGGAGTGGTGATACGCACCATGTCGTCGGGACGCTTGTTGGGATCCATGCAGAGCTCCTTCTCGATTCGATGGAAATGCGCCGCGCGTATGCAGACGCACCGTCATATGACCTCATTATATGCAGAACGAGATGCGTTTCCCATCGCTGCGACAGAGCTTTTTGCAGGGGCGGCAGTTTTTCTATATCCCAAGGTCAGCTAGACTTCGGTAGCCACCTTGGGAGCATCGCCAATAGACTCTTCCTTTATACGTTCGGCACAATCGTAGGCGATACCCACAAATTCCAGTCCCGAGCAACAAGAGTACAATTGCTGCTAGTGTTGCCAGCTGTTGGGAGATGGAAGATGGACTGCGATGGCTACCCATGCGTTCCCATGCCGTTAATGTGCACCGCCTTTGTGCCGGGGCAGATTGACGCTGCGGTTGCAGGCATTTCCGACCCCGATTCACGCGCCATCGCCACGGCAGAAGCGCTGTACTTTCGCGGACAGGCCGCACTCGCCGCCAAGACGGCGCACCCCTATCTTGACGTCACCGATCCCGCGCTGCGCTATTCCGCATGCTTTATCTGCGGATACGCCAGTCTGTCGCTCAACCGTATCGCCGACGCCCGCCGGTGCCTTGCGGGCATCCTCGATACGCCGGCCGACGAGGAATCGCCCGCCGTCCACGCCACGCATATCCTGTTCGCCTCGGCCGCGAGCGTCCTGCTGCACTTGCCTTCCCCGCATTCTGCCGAAGAGTTTTATCCACTTGCGGCGCACCTACCCGAAGGCCTGCGACTGTTCGCCAGCTACGTGATGGCGCACGCCTTGTATCTGCGCGGCGAATACGGCCGCAGCCTGGGCATGGCGGAAAACGCCCTAATTATGAAACAGGGAAGCTATCCCATCTCGGAACTGTTCCTGCACCTGGCAGCTTCCATGGCATGCATGAGCCTCAAGGACATCGACGCCGCAAAAGCGCATTTTGGAGCCGCTTGGGACATTGCGCGCCCCGACGGACTTATCGAGCTCATTGGCGAGCACCACGGCCTTTTGCAGGGGCTCATCGAGGCATGCCTAAAAACGCAATACCCTGACGACTTCGCACGCATCATCGAGATCACGTACCGCTTCAGCTACGGCTGGCGGCGCATCCACAACCCCGATTCGGGCGAGGACGTTGCCGACGATTTAACGACCACAGAGTTCACCATGGCCATGCTCGCCTGCCGCGGATGGGCCAACGCTGAAATCGCAGGCCATATGGGAGTATCGCCGGGCACCGTCAAAAACCGCCTATCCGGCGTATACGCAAAGCTTGGCATCGGCACACGCGCCGAGCTGGTCGCGCACATGTTGCGTTAGCGACCGGGCTGCCAAGCGCATCGAACGCGTTCCGGAACCCGGCGCTTCGCTCGATCAATTTGGACATTTTGACCCTTGAACGGCACTACCGCCACGAAGCGTCTTCTCGCAAAATTGGATTATTTCCACCGATATTTGCGGGATGGGAGCCCAAGATGCTTGATCGCCGTTCGTTACTTGTTGCTGGAGCGTCCTCGCTGGCGAGCATTATGTTGCCTCGCGTGCCGGGAAGCGAAAATGCCTTCCTGCTGCCGTTCGCGCCCACCGCGGCCTATGCCGACGAAGAAGATCCCTTCAAGGTGCTCGTTCTCTCGCGCACCATGTTTGGTGTGGTCGTGGTCGACGTCGCCAACAAGAATACGCCCATCGCAGGTGCCCAGGTCACGCTCACATCGCGCTATGCCGTAGGCAAGCAGCTCACCGCCACGACCGATGACGAAGGCACGGCCATCTTTGAGGTCGCCCCTCTTTCGGAAGACTACGTGGACGAGGCAACGCTTCTCGACGCGTACGACTTTAACGGCGGCATCTCCATTAGCATGGCGGGCTACCGCGATGTCGAGATTCCCCTTGCGCGTATCCAGGGCGGCACCGCCATAACCGCGCCCACGCGTCCGCTGTCCGACGGCGAGCCGTACTTCCGCCAGCTCACATTCGACGAATGGGACATCCAGTACGCTGATGCCACGTTCATGGCATTGCCGAAGGACGACGCGGCAAACGACCAACCCGACACGCATGCCTTTATTGTACAGGCACATCTGCCACAGGGTGGACAGGCAACGCTGCACATCAACAAGGTAATGCCCGCCACGGGTAGCTCGCCCGAAACCGTCACGCAGATCGGCCAGATCAAGGCCAGCGCATCAGGCGCGGATAATCTGGCGACGTTCACACTCGAAGACAAGTTTCTCGACGCGGCATCGGGCCTTCTGGAGGAAGGGTGCAAGCTGCGCTTTGTCCTCGACTATCAGGGCAAAACCTACACGCTCTCATCCCCCATGGCCGTTGTCACCGCGCCGGCCGCAAAGGCGGAATCGGGCTCGACCACTATCGTCCCCACTACCATGGACCAAGAGGTCACTCCGTTTGATTTCCCCGCGGCGTTTCCCGGCATCGGCGGCAATAAGTTCACGTGCTGGTTACCCACATTTCCGATCCTCTTCGATTTCTCGTTTGCTGGATACGTGCTGTTTGGCGGAGGATACAAACCAGCCAGCTATATGAACGATTCGGGCAATCCGGATCCGGAGTACTGGAAGAAGTCACCGCGCGAGTCGGGCGCCAAGCAGGCAAACCGCTACCTCGACGAAATGGAGGGGAAGTGGAATCAGTACAAAAGTATGAGTGCCGGTTCGGGCACCGATCCAAGAAACACCAAGCTCCTTCGCCACCATTGCACGCCGCTGTTCACGATGGATATCGCCACACAGCTGTACGGCTCGCTCGCCTACGATTGGGTGGGCAAAACCTGGGGTAACAACAACGACCCCGCATACGGCAATATTAAGGCCCTCTTCCAGGTAAGAACCGACCTCAATTGGACCGAGCAGTTTACCCTAGGACCGGTGCCATTTTTCCTAAACGTCAACCCTTGGGTGCTGGCGAAGCTGGCGCTCGCTGTGGGTGCCCACACGCACGGCAGCGGCGCGGCGTTTTTCAAGAACATTTCGCTCGACTATTCCAACACGTCGGGCTCGTTCACCATCCAGATCGGACTTGCCGTCACCTTTGGAGCCGGCGTTGCAGGCGTCGCTTCGTCTGCCGTGCGCGGTGCCGCATCCCTCACGCTGTTCATTGGGTACGAGAAGGCAGATGGACACCAGCTTCCGCGGCTGCGCGTGGGTGCAGACGTCGATGTCGATGTGATACTCCAGTTCGTAATGTTCAAGTGGACCACCAAGGCTTGGTCGGGGTCGTGGCCCACACTCATCGATTCGTGGAATATGTCGGTGAACAATGGCGACCAGTATGTGCTCCAACGCTCTGAGCTGGCATTGGGTGGAGATACGCCTTATACGCTGGATGCCTGCTTCGGCTCGGCCGGCAACGCCGAGGCAGGTGGTGTGCCGCAGTTTATCGCATCGGCCACCATCGTCACCAACGCCGAGCTGCTCGCACGCGCCGAGGTTAAGGCCACTGCCGTAAACGCCGCGCCTGTCGTGCGCGATTGGGATCAAGCGGTCACGCGCATTGAGCTCGAGACGAACGCGGAGAGCGACGACACGGGACAGGTCGAACATTTCGTCCACGCGCTGATGGAGAACGACGAAAATGCCGCGCCGATGTATGAGTACACCCACATCGGCCAGGCAACGAACGCCGTTGCGGACCCCAACGCCTATTCTGCCGGCGTGTCGGAGGACGAGCGTGGCGGCATAAAACCCTCGAGCGACAACGTGCTGTTTTCCGGCGTGCTCAGCGAAGCCCACATGAAGCTAACGATGATTGCCGGCGTAGAATGCCTGTTCCGTATCGCCTCGGTGCGCTACGGCGACAATGGCCGCTCGCGACTGGTGGTGCACACAAAGGCAAACGGCACGTGGTCCGCTCCCACGCCCGTGGACTTTCCCCTTGGGTTTGGCGAGGGCGACGTGGAGCGCGACGGCATATTCGATTACGACTTCGACGTGGTGGAATATACGGACGGAAGAGGAAACCAGGACGCCTACGTGCTGCTGGTCTCGGGCGAGCGCCCCGCCGGCGACAACACCCTTTTCGATACGGCAAGCACAGCCGGCATACTGTCCGTTGTGCGCCTGCGCATAAGTAATGACGAGATCCGCGTGGTGTCGCATACGTCATGGCGCAGCATCTCGCGCGGCCGCCTGCAAGAGGATGGCTACCATTGCCTGCAGTGCCCGCGCATCACGGTAGGCAAGACGCTGGTCGACGGACGCCTGTCGGGTGCCTACCTCCACCGCCGCGGAACCACCGCAGAGAAGGCGCTCGGCAGCGAGGCCGAGGTTGCGCTGGAATGCTTTACCCTGTGGTCGGATGATTTGGGCGACAGCCTGACGTTCCGCCAAGTTCTTCGCTTTCCGCAAGCACCGTCGAGTATCGAGCTGAGCGAGCCCGAGAATATCAACGGCAAAATGGTGGTGTCCGTTGCGTACGAGACCGCAGACGGTTGCGGCTGCGCATCGTACGCCGTGATCGGCCAGTCCATTGCGGGCTGGGGCGTTATGCCACCAGACGCCACGGTGCCCCATGCGGTGCCGTGGCCACAACATTCGGGCTTTTTGGCCACCGTCAACGAGCGGCTGCAGCATATTACTTGGACGCGAGGCGCATCGGCATTTGCAACGCAGCCCGTGGGTGCCGCAGGCTGTGGCCCGGCATCGTTTAGCGTAAGCAACAACGGCAGGTGCGCGCTCTATGTAGAGAACACCGATGGCAAGGTGGGGCAAACCTACGACGAAGAAGGCAACCCGGTAGCAGTAATGGGCAAGCACTTCCGCATCTTCGCCAGCACCTTGGCAGGCGATCTGTTCACGGAGCCGTTCGTGATGTGCGAGCTGGACCATCCCGTCGATCAGATAACGACATTTTTGACGTCGGGAGGCATGCTCTCCGCGCTCGCCACGCACATTGTGAGCGCGGAGAAGAGCGAGGCAGAGCTGCACGGCATCGAAGTGCCTCTGGTGGCGTGTGCCACTCCGACGGGCGCGGTCGCTACCTCGGGCGCGGTGGTGCCCGGAGCAGCAGGCGAATCCTTCATGGTCACGGTGCGAAACGACGGCAACACTTTGCTGACTGCCGGCACAATCGATCTGTACCGAGAGGGCTCCAGCCAGCCGTTCTCCAGCGCATCCATCGGATTCGGAGCGAACGCACGCATGGCTTCGATCTACGATCCAGAGCTTGCCGAAGACGCTTCGGCCAACGACATGGCACACGTAAAGTACGCGCTCGAGACGCTGGGCGCACGTTTTGCAACGCACCCGCTGGTAGCCGACAACGGCAACGCCGTGCTGGCACCGGGTTGCACGGCACAGTTCCGCATGAGCTTCGCCATCCCCGAGAGCTGGAGCGACGAAGTGGGCAAACGCGTCACGCTGTATGCGAAGGCGCGTAATCTGGTGGCGCTCGATCCCGTAACGCTCGAGGAGATCCGACCGGGCGCAAACTCGGCGCTGAGTGCCGTTCTGCACGAGCTTCATGTGCCCGACGCGGCATGCGAACGCTCAGAAGTTCAGGTCGGCGTATGCGACAGCGCGGATACGACAGGACTTCACGACGCCCCGATGACAGTAGACGGCGATGGTGGCTCGAGTGGCGGCGGTACTGACGAGGGCGGCGGCTCCGGCGGAAGCAGCTCCGGCAGTGGCAAGGACCACGGCAATAACAAGCGCTCCGGAAAAGCGGGCGCGCTTGCGGGCACGGGCGACAGCAACGTCCCCCTAACCGCAGCCGCAGCAGCGCTCGCCGCAGTTGGTGCCGGCCTTGTCGCCTACAGCGCCCGCCGCACGGCGCTCGAAAAAGACACCGCCAATGAGGTCGATTCGGATAGGCCTCGCTAGCTCTCAGTTACCTTTGCGAGAGACGCCGACTCGGCTCATCGAGCACCAAAAAGGGCTGGCCCCGATAACTCGGAGCCAGCCCTGAGTCGCCTGACGTGAGAATCGCGGCGTTATTTGAGCTTCAGTGCCTCCATCATGGGCACGGCGGCATCCCAGTCGATCTTCCAGCCGATCGACACGCGGACGGTTTCACCCGTTGCGGGAGCCGTCGCAAACAGCGTATGACCGTTGTCGGGACCGGTAAAGCGCAGCCACGTTATGCCGTTGTACTCGACCTGGTCGGTTGTTGTCTCCTTGCCTTCGTAGACCTGCTCTAGACTTGCAACCTCTTCCTCCGGCGAGCGCGGGAAGATGCTGATGTTCAGGCGTCCTCCAGTCTCGTCGTGGAAGAAGTTTGCCTTTTCGCGCTCTTCGTCGGACGAATCCAGCGTGTACCCATCGGCGGCCTCGATGCTGTACGATGCGCAGTCGATGCCCGTTAAATCTGCCTTCTCGCCAGAATCGGCCACGCCGCCGGCCGCCTTGAACTCCTTGGTCTCGCATCCCGTGGTGTCAAAGTGCATGGCCTCATGATTCTTGGCGGGGGCGTAAGCGTCTACGAACTCGACAGTGATGGGCCCGTAGTACGCCGTCTTGGGAGCCCAGAAATACACGTACTCAACGGTCTCGCCCGGGCCGATATCTGGCCTCTCGGAAAGATCGATGCCCTCGTGAAGCTCATCGGGAGCCTCACTTGCAACGTAGTCGAGCACGGCCGACTTGCCGGAAGTAAACAACGGGTCGCCTGCCTCAAGATCGCCTTGGGCAGCATGCACGTTAAAGGAACTGAACGTCCTGTTCTTTGTGTTGTTGTTGGTAATCTTGATGTGCAGGTAAAAGCCGTCCTGCTTCTTGGCATCACCGCGATAGAACGTACCGTGAGCCACCGACTCATAGGTAATGCCAGCCACCTCGACCGTCTGCGACTCATAGGCCTTGGCCTTCTTGGACTTCTCCTGCACAGGCGCGCTACCACCCGAGCTGCCAGCCGAGCCGCTCGGAGCACTACCGCCGCAGCCTGCCACTGTACACGTCAGCACGGCCGAAAGCGTCACAGTGGGAATTCCTAACAGCAGTTTCTTTGTCATGGTCTTCATCATCCTCACAGCTCCTTTCAGCTTGCAGCTCATCCGTTGCCCGAGGCCTTCGCCGTCCCCGTGGCATCGGCTTCCACTATGAGCGTATGACGAAACACGGCGCGGGCGAAGTGACCCACGGCCCAAATAACGACCCGCCAGCGTTCCTTATGGGCCAAAGGGACTCGCACACGCACGCCCGTGGCCCATAAAACGAGACGCTTGTCCCAATGTTCGATTCGGAACAACAATCCGCACGACACGTTTTACCCGTTAATCCGAACGATTGTTCGATGGATTTCGTGTTGGGTGGAATCGTCTGTGGGCTGGGCTATGCTACCTTGACTATCTATATGATTTAAACGCAGCAAAGGAGCACCGAGAGGGCGAGTATGGCAAAAAACACCGCAAACTATGGTAACGACAGTATTCGTCAGCTCAAGGACGAGGAGCGCGTACGCCTGCGCCCCGCCGTCATCTTTGGCTCGGACGGGCTCGACGGCTGCGCGCATGCCGCCTTCGAGATCCTGTCCAACGCCGTTGACGAGGCGCGCCAGGGCTACGGCAAGCTCATCATCCTTACCGCCTTTCGCGATGGCTCCATTCAGGTAGAGGACAACGGCCGCGGCTGCCCACTCGACTGGAACCCTTCCGAGAAGCGCTTTAACTGGGAGCTCGTCTTTTGCGAGCTCTACGCCGGCGGCAAGTACAACAACAACCAGGGCGGCGACTACGACTTCTCGCTCGGCACCAACGGCCTGGGCTCGTGCGCGACCCAGTACGCTTCCGAGTACATGGACGTCACCGTTTGGCGCGACGGTAACAAGTACTCTCTGCACTTTAAGAAAGGCAAGGTCGTCGGCGCCAAAAAGAAGGCGCTCGAGATCGAGCCCAGCGACGAGGACCGCACCGGTACCACCATCAAGTGGCGCCCCGATCTTGAGGTCTTTACCTCGATCAGCATTCCCCACGACTGGTATCGCGAGACCATGCGCCGCCAGGCCGTGGTCAACGCCAACGTGACCTTCCGCCTGCGCATCGAGGGCGACGACGGCGAGTTTTCCGAAGAGGATTTTTGCTACCCCAAGGGTATCGAGGACTACGTGCTCGAGAAGGTCGGTGCCGACTACCTCACCGAGCCCTTCTTTATCGAGGCCGACCGTCGCGGTCGCGACCGCGAGGACCTGCCCGACTACAACGTAAAGATCACCGCGTGCATGTGCTTCTCGCGCACCCTCACAATGCAGGAGTACTACCACAACTCATCATGGCTCGAGAACGGTGGCTCGCCGGAGAAGGCGGCCCGCAGCGCCCTGACCAGCGCCATCGATGCCTACATCAAGAGCCAGGGCAAGTACAACAAAAACGAGAGCGGCATTAAGTGGCAAGACGTCCAGGACTGTCTGGTGTTGGTGACCAACTGTTTCTCCACCCAGACGTCCTACGAAAACCAGACCAAGAAGGCCATCAATAACCGCTTTATCCAGCAGGCTATGACGGCATTCTTTAAGGAGCGCCTCTCGACCTACCTGATCGAGAACAAAGACGCCGCCAACAAGATCATGGAGCAGGTGCTCATCAACAAGCGCTCGCGCGAGAACGCCGAAAAGACCCGCCAGAGCATTAAGACCAACCTGCAGCAGAAGACCGACATGGCCAACCGCGTGCAGAAGTTCATCGACTGCCGCTCCAAGGACAAGAACCGTCGCGAGATCTACATCGTAGAGGGCGACTCGGCAGCAGGCGCCATTCGCACCTCGCGCGATGCCGAGTTCCAGGGTGTCATGCCCGTCCGCGGTAAGATCCTCAATTGCCTGAAGGAGGACTACCCGCGCATCTTTAAGTCCGACATCATCATGGACCTCATGCGCGTGCTGGGCTGCGGCGTGGAGATCAAAGACAAGCGTATCAAGAACCTTGGTGCCTTCGACCTAGACAACCTCAACTGGAACAAAGTCATCATCTGTACGGACGCCGACGTCGACGGTTATCACATCCGCACGCTCGTGCTCACCATGCTCTACCGCCTGGTGCCCACGCTTATCGACGAGGGCTACGTGTATATCGCCGAGTCGCCGCTCTACGAGATCAACTGCAAAGAGAAGACCTACTTTGCCTACACCGAGCTCGAGAAGAACGGCATCCTCAAGGAGATCGGCGACCAGAAGTGCTCCATCAACCGCTCCAAGGGTCTTGGTGAGAACGATCCGGACATGATGTGGCTCACCACTATGAACCCCGAGACGCGCCGTCTGATCAAGGTGGAGCCCGAGGACGTCACCAAGATGGAAACCATGTTCAACCTGTTGCTGGGCAACGACGAGGCGGGCCGCAAGCGCCATATCTCCGAGCACGGCAAGGAATACCTGGACCAGCTGGACCTGCAATAGCAGCAAATCGATAACGACGGCCCACAAATAGTTCAAGAGGAAATCGTGGCACAGAAGAAGACGAAGAACCAGCCAAAGAAAAAGCAGGTCAACGCCGAGAACGTCATCGGCCTGCACTCCGAGGTCACCGACCAGCCGATCACGCAGACGCTCGAGGTCAACTACATGCCCTACGCCATGAGCGTCAATGTCTCGCGCGCATTCCCCGAGATTGATGGCTTTAAGCCCTCGCATCGCAAGCTGCTCTACACCATGTACAAGATGGGTCTGCTGAAGGGCGAGCGCCAGAAGAGCGCCAACATCGTGGGCCAGACCATGAAGCTCAACCCGCACGGCGATGCCGCGATCTACGAAACGATGGTGCGCCTGGCGACGGGCAACGAAGCGCTGCTTGCCCCCTTCGTGGAGTCGAAGGGCAACTTTGGCAAGTACTATTCGGGCGACCTGAGCTACGCCGCCTCGCGTTACACCGAGGCCAAGCTCTCCCCCATCAGCGCCGAGATCTTCAAGGACATCGACAAGGACCCGGTCGACTTCGTCGACAGCTACGACGGCGCCATGAAGGAGCCGCGTCTGCTGCCCACCACGTTCCCCAACATCCTTGTCTCGGCCAATAAGGGCATCGGCGTCGCCATGGCGTCCGACATCTGCGGTTTCAACCTCAACGAGGTCTGCACCGCCACGATGCACTACCTGAAGGACCCCGACTGCGACCTGCTCGAGTACATGCCCATGCCTGATTTCTCGACCGGCGGCGAGATTATCTACCGCCGCGAAGAGATGGAGAAGATCGTCGAGACCGGCCTTGGCAGCTTCCAGATTCGCTCCCGCTGGCGCTGGATTCCCGAAGAGCGCATCATCGAGGTGTACGAGATTCCCTACACCACCAAGACCGATGTCATCATCGAGCGCATCGTCAAGCTCTCCAAGGAGGGCAAGGTCAAAGAGATCGCTGACATCCGCGACGAGACCGACCTCTCGGGCTTGCGCATCGCCATCGACCTTAAGCGCGGTGTCGACCCCGACAAGCTCATGGCCAAACTCTATCGCTCGACCACGCTGCAGGATTCGTTCTCGTGCAACTTCAACGTGCTCGTCGACGGCTATCCCCGTGTTATGGGCGTGCGCCAGATTCTGCACGAGTGGGTCAAGTGGCGTATTGAGTCCACGCGTCGCCGCATTAACTTTGACCTGGGCAAAAAGTCCGAGCGTCTGCACCTTCTGCACGGCCTTGAGGCAATTCTGCTCGACATCGACAAGGCCATCGCCATCATCCGCGGCACTAAGCTCGAGGCCGAGGTCGTGCCAAACCTTATGAAGGGTTTCGACATCGACGAGACCCAGGCCGAGTTTGTTGCCGAGCTTAAGCTCCGCAACATCAATGAGGAGTACATCCTCAACCGCACCAAGGACATCGCCAAGCTCGAGGGTGAGATTGCCGAGCTCGAGGAGATCCTCTCGAGCGAAGACAACATCAAGAAGGTCATCAGCGACGAGCTGGCCGCGGTCAACAAGAAGTATGTGATGCCGCGCCGCACGGGTAGGATTGAGCCCCATGAGGTTATCGAGGTAAGCCTGGAGCCCGAGGTCGAGGAGTACCCGGTCACCATCATGCTCTCGCGCGATGGCTACCTTAAGAAGATGACGGACCGCGTGCTCAAGAAGGCGACCACGCTCAAGTACAAGGACGGCGACAAACCCTTTATCGAGTTCCCGTCCTCCAATACGCACGAGCTGCTCGTGTTTACCAACAAGAGCCAGGTGTACAAGTGCAAGGTTGCGGCGTTTGAGGACACCAAGTCGGCCCAGCTGGGCTCGTACCTGCCGACCGATCTTGAAATGGAACCCGACGAGAGCGTGATTTGGATCATCGACCCCGAGGACTATAAGGCCGACGTGCTGTTCGTCTTTGAGAACGGCCGCGTGGTCCGCGTCGCGCTTTCTGGATACGTCACCAAGACCAACCGCAAGCGCCTTAAGAACGCCATCTACGGCGGCAGTAAACTGCTGTATGCGCAGGTGCTCAAGGAGGACCGTGACCTCGCGCTGGTCTCGAGCGACTACCGTCTGATGAACTTCAACACGTCGCTGCTCAAGACCAAGACGACCACCAACACGCAGGGCGTCCAGGCCTTTACGGCCAAGAAGGGCCGCTCGGTCACCACCGTCGGCACGACCGAGGAAATCCTTGGCGCCGGCGTCTCGGCCGAGAAGTTCACCGCGCAGAGCCTGCCCTCTGCCGGTACCCTCATGAAGGAAAACGACATGCCGAGTTTGTTTGACTAAAACAACGGTGACTAAACCGTCATGGTTTTACAAAGCAGCGGGGCCCGGAACGCAGTAAACGCTGTGCCCTGGGCCCCATGCATTACAGCAGTATCATCCCTATAGACAAAATGCCGCATAAAGTGGAACAGACATAAGCCCATCATTCATTCCAAAGGGCTTAGTCGATAGCCTGATAAGGCGCACGCCCGGATGGGTCTTTTTAAGTGAGGACAGGCTTCGAGATCTTGTGTTCTCTCCCGCCTTGACTTCAATCGCAGACAAGCATCCCTGCTTCTCTACTACAAAGTCGATTTCCGCACGATTATCTCGCGCCCAATAATGCAGCGGATAGCCCATAGCTGAAAGCTGTTGGGCGACGTAGTTTTCGGTAAGTGCACCCATGAATGTGCCGCCGATGCCGGCAAGAATATCGGCGCGTTGAGCACCGGCCTTGGAGACGAGCAGCCCTGTATCCGCCTGATAGATTTTAAAAGCAGAAGGATTAACGAAGGCCTCTAAAGGGCTTTCGATCTGCCCGACTAGGCTGCAGCGCGCCACCGTACCCGACAATACAAGCCAGTCGAGAGCATCTCCAAAGAGAGACGCATTGCCCCCCGCTCGCACTACCTTGTATTGAAATTTACGATTCTCTTTGGCAAGCTGCTGTGGAATGGAATCGAAGCACGCACGCGTCTTTGCGCTCAAGCGTTCATCAGCATATTTATTGGTGTCGGCGGAATATCCGTCGAGAATAATCCGATGCTTTTCGGCCACATCAATGATTGACTGATCATCGATATACGTTTGGACCGCCTCGGGCATTCCGCCAACAACAAGATACTGTCGATAGAGCCCAAGCGCCTTTTCATGAAGGCTTGGCGCGAGAGGACCCATTAACTCGAATGACGAGCGTATCTCGTCGACCAGCTGATCGTGCCCCATCGCCCAGAGAAACTCCTCGAAATCGAGTGGAGTCATCTCAATCAAGTCGGTCTTTCCAACGGGGAACGAATACGACTGATGGTTAATGGCAACCCCGAGAAGCGACCCAGCAGCCGCAACGTAATACTCGGGAGCATCTTCGCAAAAGTATTTAAGGGAAGTGAGCGCTTCCTCGCATGCCTGGATCTCATCAATGAACAGTAAGGTTTTGCCAGGCACGATACGCTGTCCCGTACGAGCCTCGATCGCGCGTACAATCGAATGAGGGTCAAGACCGCCCGAAAAATCCGCTCGCGCCGACCGGTCGTTCTCAAGATTAACGTAGACAACCGATTCGAAAAGACCCTGGGCGTACGTTCTGAGCAAATAGGTCTTGCCACACTGGCGCACGCCTTTGACCAGCAAAGGTTTTCTATCGGCTCTGTCTCGCCATTCCCTAAGGAGCTCGTCTGCCTTGCGACGCATACGTAACCTTCCCTCATGAACTTCTATTTGACAATATTTTAACGCGGATTAATTTGTTTTCAGTTATTTTTCTGCGTTTAAAAATTGTTCTATACGGCACTTGAGGGAATTCGCCCCTATCTCTCGGTAAGGACAGCAAGCATTTCCACCAACGCTGATTGCCATGCGTTCTTCTTGTCCTTAGGCGAGCTTGCGAGCGAGCTCTCGCACCTCTTTCAACTTGGGCGACGATGCCATGCTGTCGCGCTCGGTCATGCCACCAATCGTGACAATGCCCTGGTCCTCCCACTTGCAGTACGAGCAGGTTGACTTGTACATAGCGATCGCCGCATCATAGACACCCTCGCTGTGGCTATCGAGCAAAAGGGCCGTCTTGGTGAACGGGAAACCCGTGGCACCGAAGGCGTACAGGCGGTCGATGGCGGTCTTTTCCTGCGCAGTGATGTCAAACCAGTAGATAGGCGAAGCGAAGACAACCATGTCGGTGTCTTTCAGCGACTCAATCACGTTGGCCATGTCATCCTTCTGCACGCAGACGCCCTCATGGGCGAAGCAGTACTGGCATCCCAAGCAGCCGGCGATCTTCTTGCTGGCAACGCGGATGACCTCGACCGTATGGCCGCCCTCACGCGCGGTCTCGGCAAACGCCTCGACCATGGTATCGGTATTGGCGCCCTTACGCGGGCTGCCGCTCAATACAACGATATTCATAGGATTCCCTCTCCTTCATGCTGCAGGCGCGCAGCATTTTTTCTTGTAACCAAAACAAATGGGGTTAATCAATCGCCAGCAGGCCATATCTCTTGCTCAAGTTCCCTAAAGAAGCTCAAGGCGATTGCGATTGCCTTATACAACATCGAAAACCAAAGAGGGGCCATAGCAACGTCGCCTGCCTGAAATGGCACGCTGTCAAGATCAACTACGGGGATCGCGACGAGCCGATACCGCCCGCATGCCCCCTTCGGAATAGGCGCTGAGCAGCTCCTGAGCGTGGGCAAACTCGGGCCCTCGCCTCCAACCGAGCAGGCGGTTGACCGCGAGATTTCCCTGGACGTTGTGGACGAAGAGCAGATAGGCGTCCTCGCGCGAAAGCCCAGTCTCCTCCATGATCGAGGGAACCATCTGCTCGGCGCCGCGCTCGACGACGCGCTGTGCCACCCGGGCGTACGCGTCGTCATCCGAGTAGAGCAGATAATAGTCATCGTTTGCCGGCGGACGCTGGCAGAGGGCGCCCGCCTCCGTTCCCTCGAGCGGCGGCACCGCCGCCAAGGCCTCGTCGATAAGCGCGTCGAGCAGGGCGAACTTGTCCTCGTAGTGCAGATAGAACGTGCCACGGTTGATATCGGCGCGTCGGCAGATATCCGCTACCGTCATCTTCGCGAAGCCGACCTCGGCCAGCAGCGCGAAGAACGCCTCCCGTATGACCGAGAGTGTATAGCGTCGGCGACGATCGATCTTCCCCGCTTCCATTACCCCTCCAATTGCAACGCTCGACAATGCCCGGCAAACGCTCGTTTATCGACAGCAGGCCGAAGCTGTTCATTGCTCTTAAGCAAATCGACATGGATACTTTTTATAGACACCTGTTTATAATAGCTGAAAGAAGGTATCCAGTGACCCTGTACGAGCAGCTCGTTATCGAGCTCACCAACCAATCGTTTTCCCTTCAGGCCGCCTACCGCAGCGGCGGCACGCCCTATGAGCTGAGTGACCGCGAGCCCGAGCCCTACGACCAGCAAATCAGGGACTTCGCCCGCATGATCGAGGAAGCCGATTGCGTGCTGGTGGGCGGGGCCTCTGGGCTCTCCGCGGCGGGCGGCGGCGACTTCTATTACGAGGACAACGCAACCTATCGCAGGCATTTCGGCAAATTCGCCGAGCGTTACGGTTTCAAGGGCGCTTTCGAGGGGTCGTTCTACCGCTGGCCCACCGCCGAGGCGCGCTGGGGATACCTCGCCACCTTCCTCGACACCACGCTCAACGCCCCGCTGCGCAAGCCCTACAAGGACCTCGACGCCATTCTCGCCGAGAAGGATTTCTTCGTGCTCACCACCAACCAGGACACGCAGTTTGTGAAGCTCTACCCCTGGGAGAAGGTGGCAGAGATCCAAGGCGACCACCGCTTCTTTCAGTGCTCCCGCTGTTGCACCGACGCGGTGTGGGATGCGGTCGAGCCGGTCTCCAACATGGTAGAGGCCATGGGAGACGGCCTTGAGGTTCCGACAGAGCTCGTGCCGCGCTGCCCGCACTGCGGGGCAGAGGCGTTCCCCTGGGTTCGCGGCTACGGCAACTTCCTGCAGGGCGAGCTCTACGAGGAGCAGTACCACAAGGTGTCCGACTGGCTCGACGCGCACGCGCGGCAGAGGATCCTTTTCCTCGAGCTGGGCGTGGGCCGCATGACGCCCGCGTTTATCCAGGAGCCGTTCTGGGCCCTCACGGCGCAGTTGTCGCTGGCTAGCTACATCGCCGTGAACAACAGGACGCAGTTTCTCCCCCGCGCGATCGAGGATTGGGGGCTCGCCGTTCGCGCCGACATCGCCGACGTGCTCGCCGACGTGCGCAAGACGCTGGGGAGGTAGCACATGGAAACGGTGAAAGCAGTTCGCATAGGCAGGGCGCTAGCCGAGGCGGATCTTGTCATCATCGGCGCCAGCAACGGGCTGGACATGGCAGAGGGGCTCAACCTCTTCTGCGCCGATGCTCATTTCCGAGAGGCGTACGGCGACCTCGCTCAGGCCGACGGCATCGGCTGCATACTGCAGGGGCTCGCCTCCCCGGATGCCAGCGTGCGAAGCCGATGGGTCGAGCGGTTCCATCAAAAGGAGTATGTCGAGTATGAGCCCAGCCCGCTCATGAACGGGCTGCGGCGTCTTACAGAGCACGCTGACACCTTCGTGATCACGTGCAATATCGACGGGCACTTCGTACGCGCAGGGTTCAACGAGAACCGCGTGCTCGAGACGGAGGGGAGCATACGCACGTCGATCGACGAGCGGCGTCTCGCCCATCCAGACGCCCTCGCCACGGCCCAGCTCGAGGAGCTCGAGCGCCTTGTGCAAGCCCATCGCAACGGCAGGGTCGCCATCCTCGAACTTGGCGTGGGACTGCGCAACGGCATCATAAAGCACATGCTCGCCCAGATCGCGAACGTCTGCGAGCACGCCACCTACATCGTGTTCAACTACAGCCAGGCCATGGCGCCCGACGCCTCGTGCGAGACGATTCTCGTTGACGGCGATATGACCCCGGCTTTCGAGGAGATCGCCCGATGCCACCCCTAGAAAGAGAAGCGCGTAGGCTTCGAAGCCTTATCGACGATGCCGACGCCATCATCGTCGGCATCGGCTCGGGCATGTCGAGCGCCGCCGGGTTCAACCATTACAACCGCGCGGGCATGGCGCGCGCAGGAATGGCGGACTGGCAGCAAGCCTTTGGCTTCAAGAGCCTTTTCGACGGCTTCTACCACCTCTACCCCAGCCTCGAGCAGCAATG
>UQNC01000012.1 GCA_900542175.1 uncultured Collinsella sp.
ATACTCATGGAAAACCTCCCATTTCCCGATGTCCAAGAAATGGGAGGCAGTTCACAGGCACCCTTGTGGTGGTTTTACTTGTGTTGTACTTTAGCGCGATGTAGTACTACCCGAGGCCGAAGGGAGCCCAACATGTTTAAGAACACGCAACAGCTCCTAGGCCTAGCGCTACTAGATTGGATAGCGCGCTAGGGTTGTAATCTCGCTATAACGATTTGTTGTACCCGGATGCGCTATCGTCTGCCGCTTTCAGGCGTGATGAGCGACACGGGTATTTTTCTATCTCTAGGCCTTCTCTCTCTCCTGAAAGCCATCTGTCATAAAACGGTCAATCAGGAGGAACATATAAGCCGCAAAATCACAATCTTTGACGCCACCCTGTGCGACGGTGAGCAGTCGCCGGGCGCCAGCATGAATACCGAGGAAAAGCTCTTCATCGCCCGCCAGCTGGTGCGCATGAACGTGGACGTTATCGAGGCGGGCTTTCCCATCTCGAGTCCTGGTGACTTTCGCTCCGTACAGGAGATTGGCAAGATTGCGGGCGACCGATGCACGGTATGCGGCCTGACGCGCGCTGTCGACAGGGATATCGAAGTGGCTGCAGAGGCGCTCAAAACGGCCCAGAGGCCCCGTATCCATACAGGGCTGGGTGTGAGCACCAGTCACCTGCGCGACAAGCTCCATATGACTGAGGAAAGGGCAATTGAGTGAGCGATCCATGCCGTCAAACATGCTCGCAAGTTCGTTGACGATGTTGAGTTTTATGCCGAGGATGCCGGCCGCTCCGATCAGGAGTTTCTGGTGCGCATTATCGAGACGGCCGTAAAGGCCGGTGCCACGGTCGTGAACATCCCCGATACGATGGGCTACAACATGCCGTGGGACTTTGGCGCCGGCATCCGTGACCTGCGCGGGCGCTGCGGGTGCGGCCGGTCAGCGTGCGGTCGACGTGATGGAGTATCGCGAGTACGAGATTGAGCGCATTGCGCGCCAGGCATTTGAGGCGGCGCGCAAACGTCGCGGCAAGGTGACGAGCGTTGATAAGCGCAACGTGCTGGAGACGAGCCGCATGTGGCGCGAGATCGTGCATCGCGTGCAAGACGAGGAGTACTCCGACGTGGAGCTTGAGGACCTGCTCGTCGACAACGCCGCCATGCAGCTCATCAGTCGACCGGCAGGCTTTGACGTCGTGGTGACGGAGAACATGTTCGGCGACATCCTGTCCGATGAGGCGGCTCAGATTACCGGATCGCTCGGTATGCTTGCCTCTGCCTCGCTGGATGACGGCGTATCGCTGTTTGGGCCGAGCGCTGGCAGCGCTCCTGACATCGCGGGGCTCGGCGTGGCCAATCCGCTGGCTCAAATCTTGTCGCTGGCGATGCTGCTGACCTACGCGCTCGACATGGGCGAGCAAGCCGCGTGGATCGAGAGCGCCGTGGCGCGCGTGCTCGACGAGGGCTGGCGCACCCGTGACATCGCCGATGTCAACACCCCGGCAGATAAGATCCTCGGCACCACGACGATGGGCGACAAGGTCGTCGCCGCGCTGTAGGCGATGCCGATTCAAGCTGTCAAATATCTCAATCTGTAACATCTAAGGGGCAAAATCGTTCCTACCTGTTACAGATTGAGATTTTCGGCCGAGCATCCGTGGTCTGTCTCGATCTGTAACAGCTAACCGATTATTTGGGCCCTACCTGTTACAGATTGAGACAAACCGTTGGGACAGGTCGGACGAGTCAGCAAAACCACCACAAAGGTGCCGGTCCCCTTCGTGGTGGTTTTTAGCGCAACGAGGTGTTCCCAGCCGACCATACGGGCGGCCTTGTGCTCACGCTGCTCGATGACAGCGCATCTTTAGACGCGAAGTGCGGAACCGGGTGCATATACGAGCCGCGTAGCGTTACGAATTCATGGGAATGACCGTATCGCCAATTTGTACGCTTGCAATCTTGTCTGTGTTACAAACTTGCGAGAACGGCCAGGTCTTGTGGACATCAGTGGTGCCGTTATCCAGTTTATTTGCGAAATAGCCGCTGTGGCTGGTTGCGTCCTCAACATGACCGTCTTTGAACGTCACGATGAGGGGTATGTTGCCAACGGCATCCATAGACTCCTCCATGTTTTGAGACATCTTGCCGCTGTTGTTGTCGTGTTCGATGGAACGATCTATGTTGTAGCGGACTGAAACGCCAACGCAGGATACGGTGGCCTCTTGAATCGTCGCCTTGGTGCCGTTAAAGTTGACCGATTTGGGCGCGGGAATCGTAACGGATGTATCTTCGTAATTCAGCTGGAACTTAAGATCCCATGGGCCCGTAAGTATTTTCTTATACTCGGGAAGCTCTTTGCCAGCACGTGGCACAACGAGAGAGTTGATATGCGTGCGGACGGTCCTGCCCATAAGGCCGGGTGATTCAACGCTGAACTGTGCAAAGTATTGAATGCTGGAGTCATTGGGGTTCTTGTCAATGAGCCATGATTGGCCTTGGCCGCCATGCTCGCCATCAACGTATACGTTTCCATCGACACTTCCGGCGATAGTTCCGTTCTCGCCCGGCTCGGAAAGCTTTTTCAGGGCAGCGGGATCGTCGAACGTAAGCGTATAGGCGATGGTAACCATATCCTTGTCGCCCATGATGGCGTCGGCGGTCACGGTGACTCCGTTGTTGGAGCAGCTAGCACCGACGGGCCGGCCAATACGGTCGATGATCTCGGTTTGAGAAGCAGGTCCGTCAAAGATGTCGGAAAGCATGTCAGAAGGAAGCGGCAGGACGCCTGTTGCCATAGCCGTGCCAGCGCCTCCAATGACGATAGCGAGGACTGCCGTTACAGCGGCAATGCGAGCGACTGTTCTTACGGGATGGCGGGCGATGCGCGGCTTGCGTCGCGTGCCATTAAAGTTGCTTTGAGCGGTCGCCGCATCGCTCGAGGCGACGGACTGAGCAATCGAGTTTGCCATGTGCTGCTTCGCATTATCGGTAAACGAAATGTGCTCCAGGGCGTGGCGATAGTCATTCGAATTCGTAGTCATTGTGGTCTCCTTTCAAGGAAAGCCGAAGTGACGCACGTCCGCGGCTAAGGTGCTGGGCGGTTGCAGCTGGCGTCGCGTGAACGGCGTCTGCGATTTCCCTGATGCTCATGCCTGCGTAGTAGTGCAAAAAGATGGCGATGCGCTGTGCTTGAGGCAGGGCCGTGGCAGCGGAAAGAATGGCGCAGTCGCGTTGCGCGAATTCTTGCTCGGTATGTGTTACGGGTGCGCAGAAATCGGGGAGCGAATCGAGGTCGACAACCGGGTGATTCGCGTGCGTACGGCCGATATCGCGACATGCGTTCAGTGCGACTCGGATCACCCAAGCACGTTCGTGTTCGAGCGAGTCGAACGGTTGAGTGCGTTGGAGAATCTTGATCAGCGTGTCCTGGCAGATGTCTTGAGCGTCGTCAGCGGATCCAAGGGCCGAATAGCACAATCGAAGGATGAGGTCGGAATACGTGTCGACCAAGCGCTTTGCTTCCCGCTCGATCTGATCGGCATCGCATCGGAGCGTGCTATTGCGGTTACGGCGTGCAGGCATAGTGTCACCTCCAATTGGTCGTGGTGGATATAGGGAAGGCGTCTCGCGAGGTCCCTCTACATACAACACGGTCGAGACTGCATAAGTTGACAAAAAAAGACGGCACGTGAGCGCCGTCCTTACAAAACAATGAGTGTTCTCGTTAATTACACAAGCACCGTGATGGACAGGTCGGACGAGTCAGCAAAACCACCATAAAAGTGCCTATCCCCTTCGTGGTGGTTGTTGGCAGTTACCAGGGGGTTCTGGCGGTTGAAGACTCGATTGCTTCGTGGCGTTTGAGCTCGCGGCGCATGGTTTGCGAGTTGAGCCAAGCGGCCTTCCAACCGCGCGTGGGGTAGCGCGCCTCGTCAATTTCGATCTTGGTATAGCCGCAGGCGTTGACAATCTTCGTTCCGCATGGGTGTTGGCACTCGCGTTGAAAGTTGGGGCCGTAGCTTTGGTGCACATGCCCGTGAATCATATAGTCGGGACCCCAAGACTCAAGAGCCGCATTAAAGCACTCGAATCCTCGATGCGGCAGGTCGTCCAGGTCGCCCATGCCTGCGACGGGTGCATGGGTAAGTAGAATATCGCATCCGTCTACCAGTGCGATTTTTCGCGATAGCTTGCGCATGCGTTTTGCCATCTCGCGCTCGGTATACATGTTCGCGCCGTCGCGGTAGCGCATGGAACCGCCCAGACCCGCAATGCGAATACCTCGGTACACATATACGCTGTCCTCAACACAAATGCACCCGCCCGGTGCATGGCGCGCGTAGCGGTCGTCGTGGTTGCCACGAACGTACACAAGCGGTTTGTTGATGACAGTGACCAAAAACTCAAGATAGTCCGGATCCAGGTCGCCTGCGGATAGAATCAGGTCAACGTCCTCAAAGCGCTCCTTGCGAAAACATTCCCACAGGCAGCGCTCCTCTACATCGGCAATGGCTAGGATATTCATAGGGCACGGACCTCCGGCTCGTTATCGAGCTGCGGAATCGAGCCTATAACGTTGTCAGCCAGCCAGTTCATCTCGACAATCTGCGTACTCGGCAGGGGAGGGAAGCCCTCAATCTGAACCACGCCGTCCTGGCTGTGGAGCTCGCCGCCAAATGGGTTGATGGAGCCCTCGACAATGCCGTTGCGAAGCAGCTGCACAAGTTTACGCGTCTGATAGGGTAGGCCCGGAGCGTAGCGAATATCGATGACGCCGGAGCTCATACCGTACCAGTAGTTGACGGCGCGCACCTGCTGGTCATCGGCGGTCTCGTCCCATGTGCCGTGCAGTAGGCTGCGTACGATGAGTTCGTAGTAACGGCCCCAGTTCCATACCGGCATAGCAATACCGGTAACTTCCTTGCCGTTTACCAGACGGTGAAGCCCGTAGGCGGTGGGGTCCTCGAGAGACTTGGACATATCGGCGCCGGTCATGACGCTCACGCCCTCGCGACACATGGCTTCGGCAAGACCGCCGGCGGGAACATCTCCCCAAGTGAGGATAATCTGCGCACGAGGGTCGAGCAGCGAGGCACCGATAGCGAAGGCGTTGATTTCGCTCAGCGCGCCCGAGGCGAAGACCGACGCATGGTAGCCAATACGGTGGTTGTCGGCCATGCTGGCGGCAAGGGCGCCCAGTAGGAACTTGGCCTCGTACATCTTTCCAAAGTACGAGCGGACGCTTTGGTGGGGAAGGCCGATTGAGCAGTTCAGGAACCGAACCCGGGGATACTCAACGGCAGCTCTGAGCGCGTATTCCATCAGGCGGTGCGAGGTCGAGAAGATGACGTTAGCTCCATGTTTGACAGCCGTTTCCACGGCGGAGTAGAACACGTCCGGATTGTGACAGTCCTCGAACGCCTCGGTGCGCACGATACCGCCAAAATGCTCATCGAGATACTGACGTCCTTGGTCGTGCAGGCTGTCCCAGCTCGACGTCGCACAGGGGAACTCATGGATAAAGGCGATGCGCAGGGGGTTGGCCGCCGAATAGACGGTCTTGCCCATAAAGAAGTTGAGCACGCCGGAGGTGGACTTGGCGGGTGCCTCTTCCTCATCGACGCTCGGCGCTTCGACAAGATCGACCTTGTCCTCGTCATTTTTGCCGGCAATGACCAGCTCGCGCCAAATCTTGCACAGGCGGTTTACGACGATGTCCGTCGGCGTATCCAGTAGACGGTCTTGGTTGTACACGTTGAGGTAGACGAGCATGGCGTCGGCGGGCGTAATGTCCAGATGGTCGCCGCCGGCGCGCAGGTAGGCGCGTTTAAAGAGTAGGAAGGTATGGCGCAGGTAGTCGACCTTTTTCTGTGGCCACTTTTCGACAAGGTCCTGGCCGAGCATCTTGGCGAGCGTCTCATAGCTTCCCTCGTGCGAGAACTCGATCTCGTATAGGGGGCAGACGCGCCAAAACGCGCAGAACTCGCCGTACAGGCGACTTTCGACGGAATCCCATTTTCCGGGGTAGAGCCGGGTGACCTTGGCCGAAACCGTCGGGGCGTCCAGGAATTTGAGGACGCTGACGCGCTTGTTGCCCTCCTGGACGTAGAACCGATGCATGAACTCGGTGACGATGATGGGGTCGCGATAGCCCTCGGTCACCTGGATGTCGTAGAGGTTGGACCACTTGCGGGCGAACTCGGTGTTAAACGGCAGCAGGGGCATAAAGTTGCACGAAAAGGCAGACTGACGGCCCTTGGTAACCGTGCCGACGACCATTTCGAGCGGAATGTCCCTTAGGCCGACGCTCTCTCGCTGACCTAAGGGGAGCTGGGCAACGAGGCTATCGAGGTCCGTAAGGTACGGGTGCTCGCTTTGGCTGATGGCGCGACGGCGTCCCTGTTCGCCGCGCTTGCGCGCTTGACGATAGGCCTCTTCCATGGTGTCTACTCCCTTAGTCGTTTAAACAACGATATGAACCATGGTACCACGATGCGAAACCACCACAAAGGTGCCTGTCCCCTTTGCGGTGGTTTTAGGCGATGATGGGGGCGATGGCGCGGATGCAGGCGTCGGCTGCCGTGAAAGTGGTGCTGTCGTCGCTGACGATAAAGATGATTTTGCCCTTGACGCCAAAGTCGCCGATCTCGCTAAAAAGCACGTAGGGTTCCTTGTCAAAGCCCGAGATGGGTGAAACGGCGACCTTGGTGGCACAGGCGAGCTCGTCTGCCAGCGCGTCGAGTGAAGCCCACTTGGACGTGTCCTTGACCGCGACGGGGACGGCCACGCGCCCAAAGGGCATCAAATGCACGAGCGTGTTCTTGGAGATGTTGGAGTTGGGGACGATGATGGTCTGTCCGCAGGCGTCCTCGATGGTCGTGTGGCGCCAAGTGATGTCCTGGACCACGCCCGACACGCCGCCGACCTCGATATTGTCGCCGGGCTTGATGATGCCCATAAAGGTCACTTGCATGCCGCCGATAAGGTTTGATAGCGTGTCCTGAAAGCCGAGCGAGATGGCGATGCCGCCGACGCCAAGAGCGGCGACGAGCGCGTTTGCGTTAATGCCAAAGCAGTTGTCGAGGATAAAGCTGCCGCCGATCATCCAAATGACGGCACGCGCGATGTTGATGAAGATGCTCGATGCGGGAAGCGGGTTGTCGTCTCGGTTGAGTAGGTGGCGCAGGGTCTTGGATGCCACCTTGGCGGCGATGGCGGTGACTATTACCAAGATGACGGCCCAGATGATGTTGTGGACCCAGCGCTGCTCAAAGAAATGAAGAATCGGTTCAAACAATTCCATGTAGGGAAAACCTCCTAATGATCATTCAACCATGATACCCACCAAAAAGCCCGTCCGATCACATCGGACGGGCCGATAACTTGAGATGGGGTGGCCGCGGTGGCGTAAGCTGGGCCGCCAGCGAGCACGCCGGCAAGGAGTGCGGCGGTCAAGCAAGACGGGGAAGGAGTCTTCTCATGGCAGTTTCCTTAGTTCTTAACCAGTGGTTCCTGCTGACGCTGGATTATCGACATAATATGCGAAAACCGCCGCAAGGGCGTCTGTCCCTTTGCGGCGGTTTTGACGTTTGCGCAGATAAAACCTGCCAAAATAAACCTGTCCCTTTTTGGTAGGTTTAGCTCAGCAGCATGCGGTCGTTGGCGAGCTCGCCGCCCGAGACCTCCTCGAACTTCTGCAGCAGGTCGGCTACGGTGAGCGACTTCTTCTCGTCGCCGGCCACGTCGTAGATCACATGGCCCTCGTGCATCATGATCAGACGGTTGCCCAGACGGATAGCGTCATTCATGTTGTGCGTAACCATGAGCGTGGTCAGATGGTTTTCGTCGACAATCTCCTCGGTCAGGTTGAGCACCTTAGAGGCCGTCTTGGGGTCGAGGGCCGCCGTGTGCTCGTCGAGCAGCAGCAGGCGCGGCTTGGTGAGCGTGGCCATCAGCAGGGTGAGTGCCTGGCGCTGGCCGCCCGAGAGCAGGCCGACCTTGGCGTTGAGGCGCGTGTCCAGACCGAGGTCCAGGCGCTTGAGCAGCTCAACGTACTCGTCCTTCTCGGCCTTGGTGACGCCCCACGAAAGACCGCGACGCTGGCCGCGGCGCTTGGCGAGGGCCAGGTTTTCGGCAATTTGCATGTCGGCTGCGGTGCCGCGCATGGGGTCCTGGAACACACGGCCCAGGTACTTGGCGCGCTGCGACTCGCTCAGACGCGAGATGTCGGTGCCGTCGAGCTCAATAACACCCGAATCAAGCGGATACACGCCGGCGATCATATTGAGCAGCGTGGACTTGCCGGCGCCGTTGCCGCCAATCACGGTTACAAAGTCGCCATCGTTGAGGGTAAGGTCGACGCCGGTGAGTGCGCGCTTCTCGGTGACGGTGCCCTTGTTAAAGGTCTTCTTGACGTGCGAGAGCTTAAGCATCTGCCTCATCTCCCTTCGTGTAGGAGCTGCGGAGCTTGTAGCGCTCCCAAACCACGGGCACGCACAGGGCCACGGCAACGATCACGGCGGAGAGCAGCTTCATGTCGTTGGCGTCCATGCCCAGCTGCAGCACGATGGCGCGGATGAGGAAGTAGACCACGGAGCCAAAGACGGCAGAGGCAAGACGGACGCTAAACTGCGTCAGACCGCCGGGCAGCAGGCGACCGAGCACCTCGCCGATAACAATGGCGGCAAGACCGATAACGATGGCGCCGGTGCCCATGCCAATGTCAGCGTACTTCTGGCTCTGGCAGATGAGCGCACCCGAAAGGCCGATAAGGGCGTTGGAGAGCACGAGGGCGATCATCTTGGTGGAGTTGGTGTTGACGCCCAGGGCGCGGATCATGTATTCGTTGTTGCCGGTGGCACGCAGCGCCGAGCCGATCTCGGTGCCAAAGAACCAGTACAGGATGGCGACGATGGCCACGGCCAGCACAATGCCCAGGATAATGGCAACAGTGGACTGCGGCAGGCCCGTCATGTGGCTGACGGATGAGAAGATGGTGCCCTTGGCAAGGATGGGCGTATTGGACTTGCCCATGATGCGTAGGTTGATGGACCACAGGCTGATCTGGGTGAGGATTCCGGCGAGGATTGCGGGAATCTCAAAGACGGTGGTCAAGATGCCCGTGACGGCGCCCGCGATGGCGCCGGCGCACATGCCGGCCAGCACGGCGAGCAAGGGGTCAACGTTATTGTTGACGATGAGCACGGCGCAGACACAGCCGCCGAGGGCAAAGCTGCCGTCGCAGGTCATATCGGGGATGTCGAGCAGACGGAACGTGATAAACACGCCAAGCACCATGATGCCCCAGAGGACGCCCTGCGAAACGGCGCCCTGCAATGCAATGAGCATGCTTCATACCTCCTAGGATAGGGTGGACACGTGATTTTCCATAATAGCGGTACCAATGCATAAAAGAGCGGCGGACGGATGTTTTGTCTCATCTGAAACAAGCAGGGCGAACGCCGGTCTTTAGCGTTCGCCCCAAGGACTCAGATATTGAATAACGCGGCTGTGACGCGCGTGCGGGCCCTAGACGCGTTCCCGCGCATGGCGCTACTCGTCCAGAGCGGAAAGGTCGATGCCTAGGGCCTCGGCCATCTCGTCGTTCTTGAAGACGACCAGGTCCTTGCTCGAGAGGTGCTTGATCGGCATATCCTCGGGCTTGGCCTCGCCCTTCAGGATCTTAACGGCCATCTCGCCTGCAGCGTAGCCCAGGTCCTCGTAGTTGATGGAGAGGGTGAACAGGCCGCCGGCCGTGCACATGCCCTCCTCGCCGGTCACGAAGGGGAGCTTGTTCTCCTTGCAGATCTGGCCGACCTGCGAAGCACCCGCGGCGATGGTGTTGTCAGTGGGGGAGTAGAGTGCGTCGACCTTGCCCACGGCGGACTCGACGACGGACTGAATCTCGTTGGAGCTCGAGACGGTGAAGTCGGTGTACTCCAGGCCAAGCTTGTCGAGTTCCTTCTTGGCGGCCTTGATTTGGACGTCGGAGTTGGACTCGGCGGTGCAGTAGAGCAGGCCGACCTTCTTAACGTCGGGCAGGACCTTCTGCATCATCTCGAGCTGCTCGGCGACCGGGGTGAGGTCGGAGGCGCCGGTGACGTTGGTGCCGGGCTTGTCGTTGTCCTGGACCAGGCCGGAGGCGGCGTAGTCGGTGATGGCACAGCCAACGATGGGGATATCAGCGGTGGCGCCGGCGGCAGCCTGCGCGGCGGGCGTAGCGATGGCATAGATCAGGTCGACGCCATCGCCCACAAACTTGTCGGCGATGGACTTACACGTGGACTGGTCGTTCTGGGCGTTCTTCTGATCGATCTTGACCTTAAGACCGCTCTCCTTGATGGCCTTGACAAAGCCATCGTTGGCGGCGTCGAGTGCGGAGTGCTCGGTGAGCTGCAGAACGCCGATGGTGTAGTCGGAACCGGCGGCAGCAGAGCCGGAACCAGAGTTGCCGCCGCATCCGGCGAGCGGGGCGAGCGCGAGCAGGCCGGCGGAGACCAGAAGGCTCCTGCGGCTGATGGTGATGTCCTTCATATCATTACCCCCAGTATAAAAATGGCTGGAAACACTGCACTGGGACAAAGTGCAAGTGGGACTATAGTAGCGCTGATGTCCATTTTTACAACAGCCTGGCGGGTTTTTTAATACAGAATCGGATGGGCGGTACGGGTAGTCGAATGGGCGGCGGAGGGTCTTATGCGGCGGAGGAGGCGTCGTCCTCGTCCAGGGCGGCGAAGAGCTTCTTGCCGTCGAGGAGACGTGTGGTGACGTTTCTCATTCGGCCGATCTCTACGGTACGCAACGTGTCATCGGCGCCTCGCGCGTCATAGACCGTTCCCAGCACATACGAGATGCCGTCTCGTTGCTTGATGGCAAAGGGCCGGAGTGTCATCCGCGCCACTTCGACCTCTCCGCGTGCCGTGACACTCGAAATATCAAAACTCACCGTGGTTCCGTGGTCGATGGCCTGCTCGATGAGCTCGCAGGCATCGATGCGCTTGACGGGCGTGCGTGTGGCCTTGGTGGATTTGCCGTCTGCGCTTGGAGCAGGCTCGGGCGCATCGAGGTAGCCGCGAACGTCGGCACTCGCCATGGCAACCAGGTGCTGCGCCATGCTTTTTCGAATGGCGATGGGTGTAGAGCGGTTGCGCATGACCATGCCGTGGAGCCGGATGATCTCTTCGTCGGTGAGCGGACGGGTCAAGAGCCGATACCCCACGCCGCGCTTGTACTCAATTTCGTATCCGGCATGGCGAAGCGCGGAGATGGCGGTGTAGATGCTGCGCCGCGCCGCCGAGATGGGCATGCGGGCGGGGTCGTCGGGATGGGCGAGGCACCGGATCAACTCATCGGAAAGCATGGCCTTGTCCTCGCCGGTGTTTTCGCTTAATAGTTGCAGGATGCGAACGGCGCGATAGGCTGCCATCGAGGCGGCGCCCCTCGTCGTGGTGTCGTAGGTTTCAACAGCGGCTTCGGTCATGGTGCCCACGTCCTTTCCGTTTTGGGTGGCGACGGTATGGAGCCTAGGACGTGGGGCTTTCCCAGGGGCGCAGGGCGCTCTGGGCGGTCGGTAGTCGTCGGCAAACGGCGGGTCGAGTTTTCAACAGCCCTGCTCAACTGACCAAAAACTTGCCAAAAGCTTGACGGATGCTGTTGAAAAAAGCGCCCCTCGGCTTGCCGAGAGGCGCTGGCGTGATGCGCTGGAACGTGTTTGGTGGCGCTGTGGCGATTAGAAGTCGGCGTTGCCCACGGTGCGCGGGTGCGGCAGGACGTCGCGGATGTTGCCCACGCCGGTCAGATACATGACCAAGCGCTCGAAGCCCAGACCGTAGCCGGCGTGCTTGCAGGAACCGTAGCGGCGCAGGTCAAGGTAGTACTTGTACTGCTCGGGATTCATGCCCAGGTCCTTGATGCGGGCCTCGAGCAGATCCAGGCGCTCCTCGCGCTGGGAGCCGCCGATAATCTCGCCGATACCCGGCACCAGGCAGTCGGCGGCGGCGACGGTCTTGCCGTCCTCGTTCATGCGCATGTAGAACGCCTTGATCTCGGCCGGGTAGTCGGTTACGAAGGTCGGGCGCTTAAAGTGCTCCTCGGTCAGGAAACGCTCGTGCTCGGTTTGCAGGTCGATGCCCCAGCTCACGGGATAGTCAAACTTGTGACCGGCGGCGACGGCCTGCTCCAGGATTTCGACGGCCTCGGTGTAGGTAACGCGGGCAAAGTCGGAGTTTGCCACGTGGTCTAGGCGCTCGAGCAGACCCTTGTCCACAAACTTGTTGAGCATATTGAGCTCGTCGGGGCAGGTGGCCATAACGTCCTTAAGGACGTACTTGAGCATGGCCTCGGCGTTATCCATGTAGTCGTTCAGGTCGGCAAAGGCCATCTCGGGCTCGATCATCCAAAACTCGGCGGCGTGGCGCGTGGTGTTGGAGTTTTCGGCGCGGAAGGTGGGGCCAAAGGTGTACACGTCGCCAAAGGCCATGGCAAAGTTCTCGGCATTGAGCTGGCCGGACACGGTAAGGCTCGCGTGCTTGCCAAAGAAGTCCTGGCTCCAGTCGACCTCGCCGGACTCGGTGAGGGGCGGATTTTTGGGGTCGAGCGTGGTCACGCGGAACATCTCGCCGGCGCCCTCGCAGTCACTCGTGGTGATGATGGGGGTGTTGACGTAGACAAAGCCCTGCTCCTGGAAGAAGCGGTGGATGGCGGCAGCCGCGACAGAACGGATGCGGAACACGGCGCGGAACAGGTTGGTGCGCGGGCGCAGGTGCTGCTGGGTGCGCAGGAACTCGACGGTTGCGCGCTTCTTCTGCAGCGGGTAATCCGGGGCGCTGACGCCCTCGACCTCGATGGAGGTGGCAGAAAGCTCGAAGGGCTGGGGCGCATCGGGGGTCAGCTTGACGGTGCCGGTGCAAATGAGTGCGGCCGAGACGTTTTGATGGGCGATCTCGTCGTAGTTGTCGAGTGCCTCGCGGTTCATGACGACCTGCAGGTCGCGGAAGCAGCTGCCGTCGTTGAGCGTAACAAAGCCAAAGTTCTTCATGTCGCGGATGGACTTGACCCAGCCGGCGACGGTGACGGTCTGGCCGCCAAGCGACTCGGCATCGGCGTAAAGCTGCGCGATTTTGGTGCGGTTCACGTATCCTCCCATAACGGTTGAATGATAGTTATCCATATAGTTCGATATTCTAGCAGCTCGGCTCATTTGGGCTATACAGATAAGGCATTGGCGGGATGGTTTTTCAAACGAAAAGCGCCCACGGCAAATGCTCGTGGGCGCTTTTCGTGTTGCCTTTTGGCTGTGTGGCGCGGGGCCTGGCTACTTGGTCTTGGCTACCAGCAGCGGGTCGCCCAGCTTGACGAGCGGGTTGCCGCCGATAAGCGTTCCGGACTCGCCGACATGGTCGATGCTCTTAAGACGATCGAGCTCGGAGATGATGACGGTCACGATGTCCTCGTGGCCGGCGGCCTTGATGGCCTCGCGATCGAAGCTGATGAGCGGCTGGCCGGCCTTGACCGTGTCACCCATCTCGACAAAGCGGGCAAAACCCTTGCCGTTCATTTCCACGGTGCCCAGGCCAACATGGATGAACACGCGAAGACCGTCCTCGGTGATCATGCCGATGGAGTGGTTGGTGACGGTGGTGGCGCCGATACGGCCGTTAGCGGGGGCGTAAATGGTGCCGGTAATGGGCTCGATGCCGTAGCCCTGGCCGAGCATGCCCGAGGCGATGGTCTCGTCGGGAACCTCACTCAGATTGACGAGCACGCCGTTGACAGGAGCGTAGATGACGCCTTCGCGGGTGGCGAAGCTTGCTGCGGGCGGAACGGACGCCTCGCCCGACGAAGTGAACGTGGACTTGAGCGAATCGAGCAGACCCATAGATGCCTCCAACGTATCAGGCGCGCATGTTGCACGCGTGTGGTTTGCCGGAAACGTTTCGTACGTGTTTCCCAGCACGGTCAGCGCTCCTATTTTACGCTGTCCAACGATACCTCTGAACAGCGATTTTGTGATATATCAGTTGAAGGCCAACTTATTGCGGGGGTGTTTCTGCGCCGCGGGCTCAAGTGGGGTACGCTAAGGTGCGAAAAACGAGTGCGCACGAATCGCACGGAGGGAGCACCTATGATTATTGAGAACCATGCGCTGTGGGGCGAGGAGCCTACCGAGGATTATCCGGCGACGTTTACGTATCTGGGTGCCGAGCCGCTGCCCGACAAGCCCAATGGCCGCCGCCCCGCGGTGATCATCTGCGGCGGAGGCGGGTTTACGCATATCGCTCCGCACGAGCAGGACCCGGTGGCGTTTGCGTTTTTGGACCGCGGCTACCAGGCCTTTGTGCTCAACTATGTGACGAGCGCCACGGGCGACGTGAGCTTTCCGCACCCGCAGGCGGACCTCGCCAAGATGGTCGCTACCGTGCGCGCCAACGCCGACGAGTGGCATGTCGATCCCAAGCGCGTGTGCATCGTGGGTTTCTCGGCGGGCGGCATGATCTGCGCCTCGTTGGCAGCGCAGTGGAAGACCGGACCTTTCGCGGGCCTTGCCGGGGCTCGTCCGGAGGATATTCGTCCCGACGCCGTGGTGCTGGGCTATCCGTTGCTCGACCTTGACTATGTGCGCGATATGCAGACGCGCGACCCGCGCATCGACCTGCGCGTGCCCAAGACGGGTGGCAAGACGGGGCGCGATTTGCTCAACGACTATCTGTCGATGGTGACGGGCGGCGAGGCGACCGATGAGCACCTGGCCGACATTTGCCCTACCACGCACGTTTCGCGCCAGATGCCCCCGACCTTTGTGTGGGGCGTTTCGGACGACAAGACGGCGCCGATTGCGCAGGTCTATCCGTTTGCGCAGCGCATGGCCGAGGAAGGGGTCGCATGCGAGATACACGTCTTTGACCAGGGTGGCCACGGCCTTTCGCTCGGCAACGCCAATACCGCGATCGACAACGAGGACAAGCAAGTGGCAGTCCGTCCTTGGATCCGCCTGGCCTTCCGCTTCCTGGAGCGCCATATGTAAAAGTAGACTACTTGCCCGTTTCAAAAAGTCTGCTTAGAGGAGGAGCCATGCTTGAGGGTACGTATGTGGTTTTGGCCCAGACGCCGGTGGGGAGCAAACGCGGCGAGGTGACGTTTTCACATGGGGTGAACGGCGCGCTCAGGGCAGTACTAAACGTCAGGGGTCTCAATATCGCTCTCTCGGGTGCCCGCGCTGAGGGCGATTTCTTTGAGTTCTCGGGCACTATCTCCCACGTCTTGATGGGCAAGGCGCCCTTTACATGCACGGGGTCGGTTGAGGGTGATCGACTCACTGCTACCGCGCGGTCGGGTTCCATTTCGATCTCGCTGAGCGGTATGCGCAAAGAGCTTTCGGGGCGCACCGCATAAAGTTTGCGCAGGTAAACATCGGTATTTGACTTTATATAATAGTTCAGAGCGCTATCATTTGTCGTTACGAGTTGGTTAGCCCCGGTAAACGGTTAACCGCGTCTAACGAAAGGATGAGCGCGTGAAGCTCGATACACTCGAGATTGGAAAGGACGCCGTTGTCGCATCGGTGGCATCGGACGATCAGGCACTCCGACAGCATATTTTGGACATGGGCCTAACGCCGGGCACCGAAGTCACCATGATGAAGTATGCCCCCATGGGTGATCCGCTCGAGATTCGCCTGCGCGGCTACGAGTTGACGCTGCGCAAGGACGATGCCGCACGCATTGAGCTCGTGGATGTGCACGACACCGATACCGGCCCGCGCGTTAACGCCGCAATCGGCACGACGGATCACCCGGCCCTGGGCGAAGGGACGTATTCGCCCCGTGCGGCAAAGACGGCCGTGCCCGAGGGCGCGCCGCTGCACTTTGCCCTCGCCGGCAACCAAAACTGCGGCAAGACCACGTTATTCAACCAGCTGACGGGCTCCAACCAGCATGTCGGTAACTTTCCCGGCGTGACGGTCGACCGCAAGGACGGCACTATCCGTAACCACCCCGAGGCGAGCGTTACCGACCTGCCCGGCATCTATTCGCTGTCGCCGTACACGGGCGAAGAGATCGTCAGCCGCCAATTCATCTTGGACGAAACCCCCGACGCTATCATCGACATCATCGACGCCACCAACATCGAGCGCAATCTGTACCTGACGCTGCAGCTTATGGAGCTCGATCGCCCCATGGTCATCGCGCTCAACATGATGGACGAGGTGACGGCCAACGGCGGCGCCGTGGACGTCAACCTGCTCGAGAGCCTGTTGGGCGTGCCTGTTGTCCCCATTAGCGCCGCCCGCAACGAGGGCATCGGTGAGCTGGTGGATCATGCCTTGCACGTGGCGCGGTTCCGCGAGCGTCCCGGTCGCCTGGACTTCTGCGCGCCCGATGGCCCGGACGGCGGCGCGCTGCATCGCTGCATCCACGGCATCGCCAACCTTATCGAGGACCATGCCGCGACGGCGCACATTCCGGTGCGTTTTGCGGCGACCAAGCTGGTTGAGGGCGACGAGCTGGTAACCGAGTCGCTTCACCTGGATCGCAACGAACTCGACGCCATCGAGCACATCATTACCCAGATGGAGGGCGAGGCCGGCACCGACCGCCTGTCCGCGCTGGCCGATATGCGCTTTAGCTTTATCGGCGACGTGTGCGGGCGCTGCGTCGTCAAGCCGCATGAGAGCCGCGAGCACGTGCGCTCCGTCAAGATCGACCGCATCCTGACGGGTCGCTATACGGCCATCCCGGCGTTCCTGGTGATCATGGGCCTCGTCTTTTGGCTGACGTTTGGCGTGATCGGCGCGGCGTTGCAGGGACTCATGGAGGACGGCATCGCTGCCATCATCGCCTCGGCCGATGCGGGCCTCAAGGCGTTCGGCACCAACGACGTAGTGCGCTCGCTGGCTGTCGACGGCGTGCTTACGGGCGTGGGCAGCGTGCTGACCTTCCTGCCGATTATCGTCGTGCTCTTTTTGTTCCTCTCCATTCTGGAAGACTCCGGATACATGGCACGCGTGGCCTTTGTCATGGATAAGGTACTGCGTCGCTTTGGCCTTTCGGGCCGCAGCTTCGTCCCCATGCTCGTCGGTTTTGGCTGCACCGTGCCGGCTATCATGTCGACCCGTACGCTCCCATCCGAGCACGACCGCAAGATGACCGTCATGCTCACGCCGTTCATGAGCTGTTCGGCCAAGTTGCCGGTCTACGGTCTGCTGTGCGGGGCGTTTTTCCCGCAGGCGACGGTTCCCGCCATGGTCTCGCTCTATTTGATTGGCATTGCGGTCGGTTGCATCGCGGCTTTGGTGCTCAATCGCACGGCATTTAAGGGTGACCCGGTGCCGTTTATCATGGAGCTTCCCAATTACCGTCTGCCGAGCGTCAAGACGACGGTGATGCTGGCATGGGATAAGGCCAAGGACTTTATTACCAAGGCCTTTACCATTATCTTTGCCGCTACCGTGGTCATCTGGTTCCTCCAGACGTTCGACATTCGCTTTAATGTGGTCGCCGATCAGTCGCAGAGCCTCCTTGCGGGCCTTGGTAGCATTATCGCACCGGCGCTGACGCCGCTTGGGTTTGGCGACTGGCGTGCATCCACGGCGCTCGTTACCGGACTTATCGCCAAGGAGAGCGTTATCTCGACCCTCACGGTGCTTTTGGGTGCAACCTCGCCCGCGGCACTGTCGACCATGTTTTCGCCGTTTACCGCTTACGTGTTCCTGGTCTTTACGTTGCTGTACCCGCCGTGTGTGGCGGCAATCGGTGCCGTCAAGAGCGAACTGGGTGCGCGCTACGCCGTGGCCGTGTTCGCGTTCCAAGTGACGGTCGCCTGGATCGTGGCGTTTGTCGTGCATTCGGCAGGCATATTTCTGGGGTTGGCTTAGGGGCGCGTTGATGCTCCGCGCTTTTGGGCGAGCAACAATTCAATAAAAATGAGCCAAAATACCGGCAATTGTCGGCCTGCGGGGACTGTCCTACGCTGCAAATTGCCGTTCGCTGCCTATTTGCTGCCGTTTACGGATTCGTAAATACTTGCAATCGTCGGTCGATTTAACCGTATTACGCGATGTCGATGCGCATTTTATGCGCCCCTTTCTACAATCACCTTGTTTCTATTGCCGAACATGCCTTCCGTTTCGCCTGTGTGGGGACGTGGGGTGCAATAGTCGTTTTTAGAGGATCATTGAGGAGGGAATCGATGAAAGAAAAATTTCAATCGTTCGGAAAGGCAATGCTCGTTCCGATTACGCTCATTGCCATTTCCGGTCTCTTTTTGGGTATCGGTAGCGTTTTTACGACCGAACTGACCCTTGTGTCCCTTGGCGTTAATTGGGACTGGTATGCCGCTTCGCCGCTCTTTACGTTCTTCTCGGTATTTAAGGGTCTCGGCGAGGTAATCATTGGAAACCTCGGTGTTTTGTTTGCCGTCGGCTGTGCCTTCTCCTTGTCTCGCAAAGAGAAGGGCTGGGCTGCCTTTTCTGCCCTTGTCTGCTATCTCACCATGCTCAAGACGGTTGAGATTCTGCTTGGAGCAGCTGGCTTGGCTGCCGACAATACAACGGTGGAAGCTCTTCAGAAGGTCGGCCTTACGTCCATTCAGGCGAGTGAGCAGTCCGCACTCTACACTACCTCGCTCGGCTTTTTTGGCTACAGTTCTGGTGTCTTTGGCGGCATTATCGTGGGCTGCCTGGTCGCTTGGATCACCGGCCGTTTTTACAAGACCAAGCTTCCAACGGCGCTGGCGTTTTTTGCGGGCAGTCGAACTGTCCCCATTGTATCGCTGGTCGCCGGTGGCGTCCTGGGCGGCATCATGTACTTCGTTTGGCCCGTCATCGGTGGATGCTTTTCGGGTATTGCGACGTTCGTGAAAGGCTCCGGTCTGGTCGGTACGTTTGTCTATCGCTGGGTGCTCGAGAGCCTTGTGCCGTTTGGCTTGCATCCGCTGCTCGAGACGCCCATGTATTGGACTGAGCTTGGCGGCTCCATGGTCGTCGATGGAACGCGCGTGGTGGGCAATAGCGCTATTCAGCTTGCACAGCTCGCTTCTCCCAGCAGCGACAAGCTCTTGGTTAGGGCCTTCATGGCTGGCTATGGCATTAACGATTACGCGTTGTTCCCGGGCATCGCCCTTGCTATGTGGTCTTGTGCCAAGCCCCAGAACCGCAAGAAGGTTGCTGGCCTTTTAATCCCCACAGTGATTTCGACTGTTTTCTTTGGCGTTACGGAGCCTATTCTCTTTACGTTCCTGTTTGCCGCTCCCTGGCTCTACTTTGGCGTTTACGCTCCGCTTTCCGGACTGGGTGAAGTTCTCTCGGAGGCAATGGGCGTTTCGGTGTACCAGGGAAATATCAAGGACCTGATCCCATTCTTATTCCGCCCCGAGAAGCTTAATCTGCTTCCGTACCTTATTCTGCTCCCCGCCTTTTTCCTGGCAGCTTTCTTCCTCTTCCGGTTCTTTATTACTAAGTTCGATATCAAGACGCCCGGTCGAGATGATGGTGACGATATTGAGTTGATCAACAGCAGAGCTGAGTTCGAGGCAAAGGCCGCTGAGGCAAAGGGCGTGTCTGGTGGCACTCCCGAGAAGGCAGTCCAGGGCCGTGCGACCAAGGACAGCGCGCTTGCTGTTGGCATTGTCGAAGCGCTTGGTGGAGCCGACAACATTGATGATCTTGACAACTGCATCTCACGTCTTCGCGTGATTGTCAAGGATGGTTCTAAGGTTGCAGATGACGAGGTGTTCACCAAGAATCTTGAAGCTATGGGCGTTATCCGCCTGAGCGACAAGGCGATCCAGGTCATTTACGGTCCTCGTGTCGGCGAAGTCGCTTCCGAGGTGCACGAAGTTCTCGGTGACGAGTAAAACGCGCAAGTGGCTTTCAATTGCATAGCGCAATTCCAGGGCTTGGCTTCCTATCGCATGATTTAGGGGGCCAAGCCTTCTTGTTTTAGGTTGTCAAGGCAGATACTCAATAGTTCTTCGAATGCGAGAATACAACTTCCGGTAAAGCAGTTAGGCTTAACGTTCTTAAGATCCATTGGGTGATCGTCATGTATCGTAAAGATCGCGTCTGCCGTCTTGGCGAGCTCGCTGTCTTCGTTGCCGGTAAACGCGAGGGTCGTAATGCCTGCGTCGTGGCATGCTCTTGCGGTTTCCAGGATGGCTTCTGTCTGGCCCGATTTGGATATGAGCATCATGCAGCTGAGCGTATTTCGGTTGGATTCGACAAACTGATCGGTTTCTAGGAAGTCCTGTATGACGGCCAAAAAGCCAAGTCCAACGAGCTTGGTCGCCATGTACTGCGCAACGATGCGTGAGAAGCCCTCTCCGTTTACCCCGATCATTCTGTTGCGATGCAGGGCGGCGATGAATACGTCTACATCTCCGGTGTGGCATACGAAGTGGACGCTACTGCCTTTGAGTGATTGATTCATTTCGCGGGAGACATGCTGAAGGTGCTTGAGATCGTACATCATTTCGCGGTAGCCACGGTAGCCGAGCTTTTTCGAAAGCCTGATGACTGTCGTCATGCTGGTAAAGCATGCCATGGCGACGGGTTTTATGCCAATATCATCGAGGGCGTCGATATTGTTGAGTAGGTATTCGAGTACGCTTTGCTCGGTTTCGGATAGCTTTGCGGCTGAGTAGAGCTTGGAAATCTGCTTTTTATCAACCATCGGTGCCCCCTTCCCGCCGGACGTGTGCGGCCGCTTCCGTTGCGTAAATAATAACTCCTTGGGGAATTCCTTTCCTGCCTTGCAGCCGGGGCGGGAAGCGGCCCTCCATGCTGGATACAATATCCATACACAGGCGAACCATACAATATTGAATGTGCTAATTGGGGGTTTCGATATGAAACTTACGGTCATAGGGGGCGGTGGCGTCCGCTCCATGTTTTTGGCAAAGAGCATAGCCCAGCAGGCGTCATCGCTTGGAATCGATGAACTTGTGTTTATGGACAATGATCCCGAGAAGCTGTGCATCTACGGTGGCCTTGCCGCCCATGTCTCGGGCATGCTTTGCCCCACGCTTAATTTTTCACTGACGGGCGATGCAGTCGAGGCCGTTAAGGACGCCGATTACGTGATCACGACGATTCGCGTCGGTGGGGACCATATGCGCGTTCGCGATGAGCGCATCGCTCTTTCACATGGGGTTCTTGGCCAAGAGACGACTGGCGCAGCCGGCGTGTCTTTTGCCATGCGCTCCGTCCCTGCGCTTGCTTCGTATTGCGAGTTAATCAAGAAGTACGCAAAGCCGGGCGTCAAGGTGTTTAACTTTACTAATCCCGCCGGCGTCGTATCTCAGGCCCTACGCGATATGGGCTATGATTTTACTTATGGCATTTGCGATGCCCCCTCGGGCATGTTGCATCAGTTTGCCGAGTATAAAGGCGTTGATCCCGCATCGGTTCAGGGCGAGTGCTATGGACTCAACCACCTCTCGTTCTTCCGCAATGTGACGGTTGACGGCGAGGACATCATGCTCGACTTGATCCACGACGACGGGGCATATGCTCATACAGATCTTAGGTTCTTCGAGAAGGACCTCGTCCTAAATCGCGGATGCGTGCCAAATGAGTACCTATACTATTTCTACTATCGCGAGCGCGCCGTTGCCAACGTTCTCTCTTCGCCCCAGACGCGCGGCGAACTAATTGAAGAAATTAATCGAGAAATGACGAGCGAGCTTGCATCTATCGATATTGAGAACGACTTCGAAAAAGGCCTCGCGTGCTTTGAGAAGTGGTACGGAATGCGCGAAAATAACTACATGGCGGCCGAGACGGGTATTCATCGCGACAAGCCGTGGACGTTTGACGTGTACGGCAAAGATGCTGGCGGATACGCAGGTGTCGCGCTCCGCTTCATGGATATTGCTCGCTCTGGCAAGACGCAGCAGATGATCCTGTGCACCACCAACAATGGCGCCATCCCCGGCCTTCTCGATACAGATGTCATTGAGTCAACGTGCGATATCTCCACCGATGGCTGCGTACCGCATCGCGTCGAAGCCGATTCTGTGCCCGCGGGAAACCTCGAATTGATTCGTCGCGTCAAGTACTACGAGCGCACCGTGGCGCGTGGCATCGTTAACCGATCGAAGCGCGACATTGTCGAGAGCCTCGCGATGCACCCGCTCGTTAATTCGTACTCCTTGGCGAAAGATATCGCCGCGCAGTACTTTGAGCTTAACCGCGACTACATCGACGGCTGGACAGACTAGTCTGGACGTTAAAACTAGAAATTACGGATGGGCGGACCGGCGTTTATATTGGCGCCCGTTCGCCCTGCCTAGTAAGAAAACGGGTATAGAGTGAACTTGCGAGAGAACTTCAATGTCTTTCTGGAATCGGGCGATCGGGCGAAGGGATGCCGGAGTGGCTGCACGATGGCGTTATATATCCCCTTGTTTGTTATGAGCGCGCTCCAAATTGGTGTATCAAACGTTGCAACTGAGCTCGCCTATATCAATCCGTCCATTACGCTTGTTTGCACTGTGGTCGCGGCCTTTTTAAACCTGCTTCTATCGAATGTGGCTTTTTCATTATTTGCCGTCGACCGGTCCAAAGAGACGGTGCAACCTGCTCGAACCCCTCCGGTTTATCTCTTGGCCTCGACGGCTCCCCTCCAGATTTCTGGGGCGCTGCTGCTTTATTTGGTTCACTTGATTTTATCGGCAATTGTAGTCTTTGCTTCGCTTGCGAGCAGCCAGCTCGGGGTGTTGTGCTCTCTTGTGGTGACGGTAATCGTGACGCTTCTTTCCGCGACGTTCATATTCGTGCTGATTGAAGATGCGGACGTGGGGCAGAGGGGACTACGAGGCATTCGGTTTGCACCACGCTACGTCATGCGTTCGGTCACGGTGCTTCGTTCCTCATGCAGAGAAATCGCGCGTCCCGCAACGCTGCTGGTGGTATGGAATCTGGTTGCAAGTTACGCTATCCAGGTTCTTGTTGGATGGGTAGTTTCGAGTGTGGCGCTGCCGTCGGTACTTTCAGTGACAGCGCTTGTACATGAGGGACTTTATTATGGGGCGTTTGCTTATATGCTGCTTTTGCTAGTTCATTGTGCGGTTGCGAGTTGGCTCGAAATTGACGTGCTCATGGGGGTGTCCTTGTGCGTATCCGAGCAGGCGCGATAGCCCGAAGATGAAGCCGTGTTTTCGACATTGAGTTCCTGCGTACCTAGCTTTCTAAGCAGAATTGGCGCGCCGTCTGTTAACGATCGTTTTCCAAGATTATTTTTGTTGCTCATTTTATAGACTTCTCATTGCTATAATCGCCCACCGCTCAAGATAATCGGAGAGGTTTTCCTATATGGCTCAAACAAAGCAAGATGGCATCTCGCTCAAGCAGTGGCTCCCGCTTATCGGGCTCGCCTGTTGCGCGTTCGTGTTCAACACGTCGGAGTTTATGCCCATCGGCCTTCTGACTGATATCGCCGCGTCGTTCTCGCTCACCGAGGCCCAAGCCGGCATCATGATTTCGGTCTATGCCTGGGGCGTCATGCTGCTGTCGCTGCCACTCATGGTGTTTGCCTCGCGCTTTGAGTTCAAGTGGATGCTGCTCGGCGTGCTCGCCGTGTTTTCTCTGGGTCAGTTCCTGTCTGCTGTGGCACCGACATATCCCATCCTGGTCTGTGCGCGCCTGGTGGTCGCTTGCGCACATGCCGTGTTCTGGTCGGTCGCCTCGATTATGGCCTCGCGCCTGGTTGACGCCCGCCACGGGGCGCTCGCCATCAGCATGATCGCCACGGGCTCGTCTATCGCGCAGATTTTCGGCCTGCCCCTCGGTCGTGCCATCGGCCTGGCCGTGGGCTGGCGCATGACGTTTGCCGTGGTCGGGGCCTTCTCTGCCGCCGCGGTGGTGTACCAGGCCGCGGTGTTCCCGGCCATGCCGGCGGGTGAGCGCTTTACCGTTAAGCAGCTGCCCGAGCTGCTCAAGAACCCGTTCCTGATCGCGCTCTACGCGGTCACGGTCTTTATGGCGACCGGCTATTACGCAAGCTACAGCTATATCGAGCCCTTCCTGGCGCAGGTCGCACACGTCGATGCGGGCGCCATCACCATGACGCTGACGGCGTTTGGCTGTTCTGGTCTGCTCGGAAGCTGGCTGTTTGGCCGCCTGTTCGATGGGCATCGCTTCCCGTTCTTGGCTATCACGCTCTCCGGCGTGCCGGTGGCTCTGCTGCTTATGGCCCCCGCAGCCTCGGCACTCGTGTTGGTGCTTGCCGTCTGCGCACTATGGGGCTGCTGCGCCACGGCCTTTAACGTGGCGTTTCAGGCCGAGCTCATCAAGTACACGCCGGCGGACTCGTCGGCCGTCGCCATGTCGATCTTCTCGGGCCTGTTTAACCTTGGTATCGGCACGGGCACCGCGATCGGCGGAGCCGTGGTGTCGGGCCCCGGTATCGCCTGGATCGGCTACGCGGGCGGCACGATTGCCGTCGTGGGCGTCATCCTCGCCATCACCGTGCTGTTCCCGGCCATACGCCGCGCAAAGCCTGTCGCCTAACCACACCCCCTCATCAGTTGCGGCGGAATGCGGACTGGATTGGGTAGCTAAAAAAGCCCCGTCCCAAATTAGCTACCCTGCTGGGCATACAATGGATGTCGTTGTGTTGAGCTTACCGGGAGGCTGTTATGTGGGCATACGAGACGACGTTCTATCAGATCTATCCGCTGGGCTTTTGCGGGGCTCCGCGCGAAAACGCCGCGCCTGTTGCCGAGGATGAGCTCTTCCAAGCTGCCGGTACCGCGCCTAATCCCGATGCCCCCATCATGAAAATCGCCCAATGGGCCGATTACCTGCAGGAGTTCGGTATCGGTGCCGTGTTGATCAACCCTCCGCTTGAGTCCGATAGCCATGGCTACGATACGCGCAGCCTGCGCCATATCGACCGCCGCCTGGGTGGAGATGCCGATTTTGCCGCCGTATGCGAGACACTGCACGCCCATGGCATCCGCGTGGTGCTCGATGCGGTCTTCAACCATGTGGGCCGTGGCTTTTGGGCCTTCCGCGATGTGCAGGAGCGCAAGTGGGATTCGCCCTACAAGGACTGGTTCCACATTAGCTTTGACGGCGAATCCTGCTATGGCGACGGCTTTTGGTACGAGGGCTGGGAGGGCCATTTTGAGCTCGTGAAGCTCAACCTGCAAAATCCTGCCGTAGTCGATTACCTGCTCGAGTCTGTGCGCCGTTGGGCCGATAACTTTGGCATCGACGGCCTGCGCCTGGACGTCGCCTACATGCTCGACCGCGACTTTATGCGCCGCCTGCACTCCTTTACCCGCGAGCTCAAGCCCGACTTTGTACTGATCGGCGAGACGCTCCACGGCGACTACAACCAGATCGTCAACGACGAGATGCTCGACTCCTGCACCAACTACGAGTGCTACAAGGGCCTGTATTCCAGCTTTAACTCAGTCAATATGTTCGAGATCGCCCATTCGCTGCATCGCCAGTTTGGCGGCGACCCGTGGTGCATCTACCGCGGTAAACACCTGCTGAGCTTTGTCGACAACCACGACGTACCGCGCCTGGCGAGCATTCTCACCGACAAGCGCTGTCTGCGTCCCGCCTATGCCATGCTGCTTGGTATGCCGGGCATTCCGTGCGTCTACTATGGCAGCGAGTGGGGGATTGCCGGCGAAAAGGGCGGACCCGATGGCGACTGGGCGCTGCGACCCGCACTCGACGAGCCCGCGCCTAACGAGCTGACAGGCTTTATTGCGCAGCTTGCACACCTGCGCTCGACAAACGATGCGGCGGCACGCGCTCTCAACTACGGCGCGTACCGTAACGTGGTGATTCAAAACAAGCAGCTGCTGTTCGAGCGTGCCTGCGACGACGCCACGGTGCTCGTGGCGGTGAATGCCGTGGACGAGACCTATTCCTTTACAGCCGGCGAGCTCAACGGGTCCTTTGTCGACCTGCTTGTCGACGACGCGCCCACGGTCGAGCTGGCGGGCACGCTTGAGCTTGCGCCCTATGAGGTGCGTTATCTGCTGAGGGTCTAGCCCATGCCTGCGTCTGACGAGGACTATCAACATATTGAGCATGGGTTTGAGCCCGTGTTCGACCGGCACTCGCGCGTTTTGGTGCTCGGGTCGTTCCCCTCGGTGCTTTCGCGCGCCAATGCCTTTTACTATGGCAACCCTCAGAACCGCTTTTGGCGCGTGATAGCGGCATGCCTCGGTGCGCCTGTGCCACCCAATGAGGGCGATCCTTTGGCGGACGGTACGCCGGCGACACTCGACGCCTCGATTGCCGCCAAGCGATTCATGCTCCTCGACGGCGGCGTAGCCCTGTGGGATGTGATCGAGAGCTGCGATATCAAGGGCTCGAGTGACGCTAGTATTCGTAACGTCGTGCCGATCGATATCGGGCGTATTACCGCCGTGGCTCCGATCGAGGCGGTCGTCTGCAACGGCGGCACCGCGGGACGTCTCTACCACCGCTACCTTGAGTCTCTGACAGGCATCAAGGCGCAGGTCATGCCCTCAACGAGTCCCGCTAACGCGGCTTGGAGCCTTGATTGCCTCATCGCCTTCTGGGCCACTGCCGTCACCTGGCGCCCCCAACCTCATCACGATATTTAACCGAAACTGGAATTTCGGTCGGCTAGAGCGGGCTGTTGCATTCTAAACGACCGAAACTCCAGTTTCGGCTAAAACGCGGGTAGGGTGGGGCAGGGAGGAAATGCCGTTCACAGGGGATTTTCTACCGTTCGCATTGGAATTGTTGCTATGGTGGCATCGGTCGTGCAGACTGGAACACGGAATGTTACCCACTTGGGGCATGACCTGTTCTACTCACAACCGCATCTTTTTTGGAATGTTACTCTCTGAGGCACGACCAAGCGTTCGCAGGCTTTGCGCCTTGCGATTGTTTGTTAAGCTTCAGAGAGTTTTTGTTTCTAGCGATCGTATGAAGCGCGTTCTAAAAGATGCACCGGGAAAGGCTGGAAAGGGAACGGCATGAAGGCAGTCCGCCGCATCAACAACAACGTGGCCGTGTGCCGGGACAACGTTGGCAACGAGCTCCTCGCCATGGGCAAAGGCATCGGCTTTGGCCAGCTGCCGCGCGAGCTTACGCTTGCCGAGGTCGAGCGCACGTTCTACAACGTTGACGAGCGGTGCTTCAACGCGATCAACGATCTGCCGCAGGATGTGATGGAGTTCTCCATCTCCTGCGCGGACTACGTTCGCAATGAGCTGCCCTACGAGCTGAGCGCCAATCTCGCTTTTACCCTGGCCGACCACCTCTCGTTTGCTATCGACCGCGCAAAGAAGAACATGCAGGTGCGTATGCCGCTCGCCTATGACGTGGAGCAGATGTACCCGGCGGAGTACCGCCTGGGCAAGCATATCGCCCGCCGCGTGCAGAAGCAGTTTTGCGTCGCTTTGCCCAACAGCGAGGCGACAGGCATCGCCCTCAATATTATCAATGCGCGTCTGGGTGCGGCGACCGAGGCCGAGAAGGAACGCGAGCGCCAAGACGATAACATGCTCGAGGATGTTACCGAGATCATCGAGGATGACTTCGGCATCGACATCGACCGCAGTTCGTTTGCCTTCTCGCGCTACGCCACGCACATGCGCTATCTCTTTGAGCGCCTTCACTCCGGCGAGGTTCTCGACAGCAGCTGTGTAAACGGCTTCCGCGGCATCGAGGAGCAGTATCCGCGCGAGGCTGCGTGCGTCGCAAAGATCTCCCAGCATATCGAGGGCGAATGGGATGGGGCCGTCGTGAGCAACGACGAGCGCCTGTATCTGGTGGTCCATGTGAGTAGGCTCCGCATCAAAGGTACGGGAAGGTAGCGCGTACAACGTGGCACGCTGCTGCTCCCAGCAACCGAAAAGGGTACGACAATGGCTAAAGCAGAACGCTATGCCGAGCTCGCCAGCAAGGTAGTCGAATACGTTGGCGGCAAGGACAACATCGTCTTCTTCACGCATTGCGTGACGAGGCTTCGCTTCAACGTCAAGGACAAGAGCTTGGTCAAGGGCTCGGACATCGAGAAGATCCGAGGCGTAATGGGTTGCCAGTGGGTAGGCGACCAATACCAGATCATCATCGGACAGTCCGTGTCCGACGCCTACAACCTGATCGTCAAGGAGACCGGCCTTGAGGGCAATGGGTCCGTTGACGAGGACATGGGCGACGCCCACAAGAAGAAGTTCAGCATCAACGCCGTCTTTGATGCCATCTCGGGCTCGATCACGCCGATCATCCCTGTGTTTATCGGTGCCGGCTTTATCAAGATCGCTGTGCTGCTGCTCACGCAGTTCGGCCTTCTTACCGCTGATAACACCACCATCCAGGTGTTGACGTTCGTCGGCGACGCGGGCTTCTACTTCCTGCCTGTCTTTGTGGGCGCGTTTGCGGCTAAGAAGTTCGGCGCCAACATGGCGCTCGGCATGATGATGGGCGCCATCTTTATTCACCCGTCCTTTATCTCCGCGGTAACGGACGGCACGGCGCTCAGCGTCTACGGTATCCCTGTCTATGCCACGACGTATTCGAGCTCCGTGGTGCCGGCGCTTCTCACCGTTTGGGTCATGTCCTATGTCGAGAAGTTCTTTGCCAAGCACTCGCCCGATTCGATCCGTTCTATCACCGAGCCGTTCTTTACGCTGCTCGTTATACTGCCGCTCGCTCTCTGCGTGCTCGGTCCCGTTGGCGCCTTTGTGGGTACGTACCTCTCCGAGGCTATCATGTGGCTCTACAACACTACCGGTTTCTTTGGCATCGCCGTGCTCTCTGCGATCTTCCCGTGGATTGTTATGACTGGCATGCACACCGCCCTTGCGCCCTATCTTGTTAACGCCATGGCTACCGTCGGCTACGACCCCATCATCTGCACGGCCAACGTCGTTGCCAATATCGACCAGGGTGCCGCGTGCGCTGCCGTAGCCTTCAAGACCAAGCACGACGAGAATCTGCGTTCCGTCGCCTCCGCTTGCGCCGTCACGGCTATCGTGGGCGGTGTGACCGAGCCCGGTATGTTCGGCGTCAACCTTAAGCTCAAGACGCCTATGTACGGCGCTATGATCGGCTCCTTCTTTGGTGCCCTCGTTGCCGGCTTTGGCCATGCCTACCTCTACTCCATGATTGGTTCCGGAGGTCTCTTTGCCCTTCCCGCATACCTGGGTGGCGACAACCCGTTTGCCAGCATGGCCTGGATGGCTGCCGGTCTTGTTGTTGGTGCCATCGTGACCTTTATCGCCACCTACATCCTCTACAAGCCCGAGGATGCCGAGGCGTAATCGTCGATTGTTCCAATCAGTTGTCCAATTTTTAGATAGGAGATAAGCATGTCTTTCCCTGAGAACTTCCTGTGGGGTGGCGCTACCGCTGCTAACCAGTGCGAGGGTGCCTACCTCACCGACGGCAAGGGCCTCAGTACCGCCGACGTTATGACCGCGGGCGACAAGGATACGCCGCGCCGCATCACCGACGGCTGCCTGCCTGGCGAGAACTACCCGAGCCATGTGGCCATCGACCACTATGGTCACTTCAAGGAGGATATAGCCCTCTTTGGCGAGATGGGCTTCAAGACCTATCGCATGTCCATCAATTGGGCGCGCATCTTCCCCAACGGCGACGATGATGAGCCTAACGAGGCCGGTCTTGCCCACTATGACGCTGTCTTTGACGAGTGCCATAAGTACGGTATCGAGCCCTTGGTGACGCTCTCCCACTACGAGACGCCGCTCGGCCTGCAGAAGTACGGCTCGTGGGAGAACCGCAAGGTCATCAATTTCTACCTCAACTACGTCAAGACCGTCTTTACGCGCTACAGGGGCAAGGTTAAGTACTGGCTCACCTTCAACGAGATTAACTGCATGTCGATGAGCCCGTGGATGGCCGGCGGCATTGCCCCCGATGCGAGCGAGCAGGTCCGCATGACGGCCGCCTACCACCAGTTTCTGGCGAGCGCCCAGGCGGTGCAGCTGGCGCACGAGATTGACCCGGAGAACAAGGTTGGCATGATGTACGGTGGCATGTTCAGCTATCCCAATAGCTGTGATCCGGCCGACGTCAAGGCCAACGAGGAGTTCATGCGCACCAACCTGTTCTACCCGGACGTGATGTGTCGTGGCTACTATCCCGCCTACAAACTCAAGGAGTTCGAGCGCCGCGGGATCGTCCTGCCCGAGGAGCTGGGCGACAAGGAAATCCTGCGCGCCGGCACGGTAGACTTCCTCTCGTACAGCTATTACTTCACCATGGTGTGCGGTAAGAAGACCAACGCCATGGCGCTCGACTGCGGCAGCGTCGTGACGGGCTATACCAACCCCTATGTTGAGCAGACCCCCTGGGGCTGGAGCATCGACCCGTACGGTCTGCGCTACTCGCTCAACCTCTTCTACGACCGCTATCAGATTCCGCTGATGATCGTGGAGAACGGTCTGGGCACGTATGACAAGGTCGAAGAGGACGGCTCGATTCACGACCCGTATCGCATCGACTACCTGCGTGCCCATATCAAGGCCATGAAGGAGGCTGTCGAGATCGACGGCGTCGACCTGATGGGCTACACGCCGTGGGGCTGCATCGATATCGTCTCGGCCGGTACCGGCGAGATGAAGAAGCGTTACGGTTTCATCTACGTGGACGCCGACGACGAGTGCAAGGGCTCGCTCGCACGTAGCCGCAAGGATAGCTTCTTCTGGTACAAAAAGGTTATTGCCAGCAACGGCGAGGACCTGGACTAGCTTTCGGACGGGGTCGCAATCCTGCGGCCCCGTTTTGCCCCATTAAAGGCCTTAGCCTGTGCGCCGTGCGCAGCGCGGCCCGAAACCCGTGAGGGCCGGCGCCTCTAAACGCATAACGGAAATCCAAGGGCTATACCCTAAGAGCAAACCACCCCTTTTAGGGGTGGTTTTGATGCGCGGCCACTAGGTGCCAGAGCGGGGCGGGGGGCGCAGGCTTGGCCATGACGGCGCCGTCGCTGTCAAAGGCGCTCACGTCGGCGCCGCCGAGCTGCTGTGCCCGTTTGACCGAGCATCCCATGCGCACGGCACCCACGAGTTTGTCGATGGCCTCGGAGAATGGCCTGCGCAGGGCGCCCATGCGGGGCGACCCGCAGAGCTTTGCCGATAGTCCGCCCATCGCGAGCACGGTGGCTCCGCCCCAGAGTATGTTGCCCGTTTGGGCGTTCCTCTGTAGCCTTGCGAGCACGCCGCGCGCTGCCTCGGGATCCGTGCCGTCGGTTTCGACGATCGCATAGAGCCGCGTGCCGTGTTGTGCAATAGCGCTAAGTGCGGAGAGCCTGGTGGCATCGAGGGCCTCTGCGGTGTTCGACCCGCCTTGCCTGATCGCCAAGACAATGGCGTCAAACGTCCCGGTCGGGTGCCCTTCTGCTAGTTTCATCGACTCAAACGAGGGCAGTTTCGTGTCCGAGATTCTGGCGTAGGCGGTATATGCGTCCTTAAAGTCCTCAAGCAAAAAGACGAGTCCGGGATCAGCATCGAAAAATGTGAGCGCGATGCTCTCCGGCGTCGAGGGCGTCTCGGCATCGAGCTCCTCCTGGTTTTCGTGCGCGCGATCGGGCGACATGGTTCCTTCTTTCTGGTCGATGGCCTCTACAGTACAACGTTACAACAAGGTTTCGGCGCTCTCGCGGCGCTATCCTTATGCAATCAAGCACTTGAGAGGAGATCCATGCGTCTGCCCATGAACACATCGCTCGCCGGCCTCAAGCCCTCCGGCATCCGCCGGATCAATGCGCTCGCCGCTCAGCACCCGGGGTGCATCGCGCTCGCGCTTGGCGAGCCCGATTTTCCCACGCCCGATGTGATTGGCGCCGAGGTGACTGCCTCGCTGGGCCGCGGTGACACGCACTATCCGCCCAACAACGGTCGCCCCGCCCTGCGCGAGGCGCTGTCCGCTTACATGGGCGACGCGGGTCTTACGTTTTCTGCCGACGAGGTCATTCTGACCGACGGCGCAACCGAGGCCCTGTCGGCAACATTCATGGCTATGCTCAACCCCGGTGACGAGGTCATTATCCCCACACCGGCCTTTGGCCTGTACGAGAGCATCGTCGTGGCCAACCACGCCAAGGCGGTCTTTTTGGATACGGAGCCAGCACAATTCCAGATCAATGAGGAGGCGCTTCGTGCTTGCGTGACGCCGGCGACCAAAGCCATCGTCATTTGCTCGCCCAACAATCCCACGGGCTGTATCCTCAACGCGGCTTCGCTCGACGCCGTGGCGCACGTGGCGGAGCGGACGGGCATCTACGTGGTCTGCGACGACGTCTACAACCGCCTGGTCTATGTGGATGGCTACGAGCGCTTTGCCCAGCGCCACCCGGAGTTGCGTGATCAGACGGTGGTCATCGAGAGCTTTTCCAAACCCTGGGCCATGACCGGCTGGCGCTTGGGCTGGCTCGCAGCCGCAGCCCCCGTCATCGCCGAGATCGCAAAAGCTCACCAATACTTAGTATCGAGTGCCGTCTCCTTCGAAATGGACGCCGCAGCCAGAGCCCTCACCGTCGACCCAACCCCCATGCTCGAAGTCTACCGAGCCCGCCGCGAGCGCGTACTCGCAGCCTTAGACGCCATGGGCCTCGACGCAGTAGAACCAGCAGGAGCCTTCTACGCCTTCCCCAGCATCAAACAGTACGGCCTAACAAGCGAAGATTTCTGCATCAAAGCCATCAAAGAAGCAAACGTAGCCCTAGTCCCAGGCGACTGTTTCGGCTGCGAAGGCCACATCCGCCTAAGCTACTGCGTCTCCGACAAAGACCTAGACGAAGGCCTAAATCGCCTGTCCGCCTTCATTTCGACTTTGTAGTCCTCAGGGATGCAACACATCAGCCCACCGACATAAGGGTTATGCGTGGGGCGCGTCGCTCAACGGACACGAGGATTCGCAGCAAAGGCAACGTAGCTCCGGCCGGGAGCGTATGCAGGGTTTGTGTACGAATCCTCGCGCCCGTTGACCGACGCCGGGGTCCCCGCCATAATACTTTCGGTTCACGCACGAATCCGCTGCCAGAGACAGCCGGTGCAAACGGGCATCGCCCGCGAGCTTAATGGGATATCCCGCCAGCCGAGGTGGTCGAGTAGATATGTCTTCTCGCCCCCGTCGCTCATGCAGCGCGGGGGCTTTCTTTTTGGACATGCCCCCGTCACGTCCTTGTGGCGGACCGTGCCCGGAAAGAATTCGAGGAGGTGTAATTCATGCCCCAGCAGTACAAAATCGACAAGGTTGCAGAGATCGAGTCCCGTATCGCCGAGAACGCCGGTCTGTTTGTCGTCAACTACAACGGTCTGACGGTTAAGCAGGCTCAGGAGCTGCGTCATCAGCTTCGCGAGTGCGGCGCCGAGATGAAGGTCTACAAGAACAACCTGGTCAAGATCGCTCTCAAGAACCAGGAGCAGCCCGAGATCGACGAGATCCTCGCCGGCCCCGTCGCTTATGTGTTCTACGAGACCGAGCCGGTCGAGGCCGCTAAGGCCCTTAAGGACTTCTCCGCTAAGTCCAAGGGCGTCCTTGAGATCAAGGGCGGTATCTCCGACGGCAAGGCCGTTTCCGCTGATGATGTTAAGGCTATCGCCGAGCTGCCCACCAAGGATCAGCTTCTCGGCCAGATCGCCGGTCTCATCTCCGGTTTCGCTCGCGACATCGCTGTCTGCGTCAACGGCGTTTCCTCTGGTCTCGCTCGTTCGATCCAGCAGGTCTCCGAGCAGAAGGCAGCCTAGTCGCTGTTTTCACCCGCGGCGGCAACGCCGCACCCTTGGCGCATTCGCGCCGTGTTTTAACTGATCTCCGTGCATCCGCACGGAAACCGAAAGGACTTAGAAATGGCTAAGCTTACCACCGATGAGATCATCGATGCTCTTAAGGAAATGACCCTTCTCGAGGCTTCCGAGCTCGTTAAGGCTATCGAGGACACCTTCGGCGTTTCCGCCGCTGCTCCTGCCGCTGTTGTCGCCGCTCCCGCTGCTGGCGCTGCTGAGGCCGAGGAGAAGACCGAGTTTGACGTCGTGCTCGAGGGCTTCGGCGACAACAAGATTCAGGTCATCAAGGCCGTCCGTGAGCTCACCAACCTTGGCCTGAAGGAGGCCAAGGAGGTCGTCGAGGGCGCTCCCAAGGCTGTTCTCGAGGGTGCCAAGAAGGAGGACGCCGAGGCTGCCAAGGAGAAGCTCGAGGCTGCTGGCGCTGCTGTCACCCTCAAGTAATCAGGCTTTCTCGCCAGATTTCTTTGCAGACGGGGTTCGCATTGCGAGCCCCGTCTTTTTTGTTTTTCGGTCCCTCGGCATCGGTTGCTCAAACTGCCATGTTCTGTGATTTGCGTCGTATCGGGTGCCCTGCCGTTGGGCAATAAAATTGCACCATTCGAGCAATAATTTGCGTTGACCTGCTGAAGAATTGTCTCTGCCTTGTAGCGACATATAGTTCCAGCGGTAAGATGCTTGGGTATCGCAATTTGGTCTGCGGCTGTGTGCCGCACGCATGGGGCGCTTTTGCGCCTGCGAAAGGATCTTTGAATAACATGAAGGCAATCATCCCCGCCGCCGGTCTTGGCACGCGTTTTCTGCCTGGCACCAAGTGCACGCCCAAAGAGATGCTGCCGGTGCTCGACAAGCCCGTCATTCAGTACGTCGTCGAGGAGGCGCTCGACCCCGAGGAGGTCGACGACGCCATCATCGTTACTTCTCCCGGCAAGCCCGAGCTGCTGAACTACTTCCAGCCCGACCGTTCGCTCGAGAACCTGCTGCGCGAGCGCGGCAAGAACGCCTATGCCGATGCCGTCGCCCACGCTGGCGGTATGCCGGTCGACTTCCGTTATCAGTACGAGCCCAAGGGCCTCGGCCATGCTATTCGCTCTGCTGCCGACGCCGTGGCAGGGGAGAACTTCCTGGTTCTTCTGGGCGACTACGTTGTACCTAACCGCGACATCTGCGACAAGATGCTCGCCGTTTCCAAGGAGCACGGTGGCGCTTCGGTTATCGCCGTCGCTGCTTGCTCGCCCGAGGAAGTCAGCCGCTACGGTGTTATCGCCGGTGAGCGCGTCGGTTCGCTCGAGGGTGCCGAGGACGTTGCCGATGCCGAGCCGGGCGCTGTCTGGCGTATCGGCGGTCTGGTCGAGAAGCCCGCTCCCGAGGCGGCTCCGTCCAACCTGTACATCGTCGGTCGCTACCTGCTGAGCCCGCTGGTCATGGACTTGCTGGCAGATCAGCAGGCCGGCAAGGGCGGCGAGATCCAACTCACCGACGCCATGGCCCGTTCGCTCGACCGCGAAGCCATGTACGCCGTCGTCATCGACCCGCTGTCGGGCTACGACACCGGCACTCCCTCTGGCTGGATGGCCACCAACGCCCTCATGGCTGCAAGCGACCCCCGCTTTGCCGATGCCTTCTGGGACGCCATCGACGAGCGAGGCGGCTTGATGCGCAAGTAAGCCTTCGGGCACCGACATTTACGGGCGTGGACCTCGGTTCGCGCCCGTTTTTTATAAGAGCTGCGATTGCTGGCTCTCTGTTCACAGAAAATATATGAACAGATGTTCGATACACATATATCTACCTGCGTGTTTTCTGTCGAAAATCTTTGCTACTCCAAAAACTCAATCGCGTCAAGGCTTTTCTTGCCCAACGGTCGGTACCTGATAAACTATTAGGTTGCGATAACTGGCGAAGCTATGCCTCGCCAACCCACCGAGCATTTCCGTGAAGGAGGAAAAACCTGGTGACCTACGCATACACTGCCACTGAGCGCAAGCGCGTCAGCTTCGGGAAAATCCCGGAGGCCATGGAGCTCCCCAACCTTATCTCTGTTCAAAGGGAATCCTTTGAGCGTTTTAAGGACGAGGGTCTTCGTGAGGCGTTCAAGGAATCCAGCCCCATCCAGAGCCAGAACCATGTTCTCGAGGTTACCTTCGGCGAGCATCAGTTCGGCGACCCCGCGCACACCGTCGAGGAGTGCCGCGAGAAGGACATGACGTATCAGGCCCCGCTTCTGACCGACGTTCGTCTCACCAACAAGGAGACCGGCGAGATCAAGGAGCAGCTCGTCTTCATGGGCGACTTCCCCATGATGACCGATCAGGGCACCTTCATCATCAACGGTACCGAGCGTATCGTCGTCTCGCAGCTCGTCCGCTCCCCGGGCGTGTACTACAGCTCCGAGATGGATTCGGGCAAGCAGATCTACAAGGCCCAGATCATCCCGTCCCGCGGTGCCTGGCTCGAGTTTGAGGTCGACAAGCGCGACCAGCTCATGGTCTCCATCGACCGTAAGCGCAAGCAGAGCGCCACGATGTTCCTGCGCGCCCTTGGCATCGCCGTCACCAACGACGACATCATCGAGCTGCTCGGCAACTCCGATGTGATCAAGCGCACCCTGGAGCGCGACACCGCCCTTACCCGCGAGGACGCCCTCATCGAGATCTACCGTCGCCTGCGCCCGGGCGAGCCTCCCACCGTGGACGCTTCCCGCAGCCTGCTCGAGGGCCTGCTCTTTAACCCGCAGCGCTACGATCTGGCCCGCGTCGGTCGTTACAAGGTCAACAAGAAGCTCAACCTCACCACCGAGGAAGAGGTCACGGTGCTCACCGACGAGGATATCGTTGCGACGCTGCGCTACCTGCTGTCCCTCGCTGCCGGCGAGCAGGGTTTCAAGGTCGACGACATCGACCACTTCGGCAACCGCCGCATCCGTACCGTCGGCGAGCTCGTCGCCAACCAGTTCCGTATCGGTATGAGCCGTATGGAGCGCGTCGTCCGTGAGCGCATGAGCTCCCAGGACATCGACGAGATCACCCCGCAGTCGCTCATCAACATCCGCCCGATCGTGGCCTCCATCAAGGAGTTCTTCGGTTCCTCGCAGCTCTCGCAGTTCATGGACCAGGCGAACCCCCTGACCGGTCTGACCCATAAGCGCCGTCTGTCCGCACTCGGCCCTGGTGGTCTTGCCGGCCACAAGTCCGGCTCCAGCCGCCGCACCAACGTGCCGACGGCCGTCCGCGACGTTCACAATTCGCACTACAGCCGCATGTGCCCGATCGAGACCCCCGAAGGCCCCAACATCGGCCTGATCGGCTCGCTCGCCCTCTACGCCCGCGTCAACGAGTACGGCTTCATCGAGGCCCCGTTCCGTCGCGTCGAGAACGGCGTTGCCACCGATCAGATCGACTGGATGACCGCTGACGAGGAAGAGAAGCACGTCATCGCGCCGGCCAACACGCCGCTCGATCCCAAGACCAACGAGTTCATCACGACCGATGCCGAGGGCAAGATCGTCCGCCCGCACACCGTGATCGCCCGTACCCGCGACTTCGACGGTTCCTTCGGCGCTCCCGCCGACGTGCCCGTCGAGGACGTCGACTACATGGACGTCTCGCCGCGTCAGATGCTCTCCGTCGCAGCCACGCTGATCCCGTTCCTTGAGCACGACGACGCCAAGCGTACGCTGATGGGCGCCAACATGCAGCGTCAGGCCGTGCCGCTGGTTCACCCCGCCGCTCCCTATGTCGGTACCGGCATGGAGCGTCGCGCCGCTCTGGACTCCGGCGAGGTCACCCTGGCCAAGAACGCCGGCGAGGTCATCTTTGCCGACGCCGCCAAGATCATCGTCAAGCATGCCGGCGGCATGGACGAGTATCACCTGGCCAAGTACCAGCGCTCCAACCAGTCCACCTGCATCAACCACCGTCCGCTCGTGCGCGTCGGTGACACCGTTGAGCAGGGCGAGCCCCTGGCCGACGGTCCTTCGACCGATCACGGCGAGCTCGCACTGGGCCAGAACCTCACCGTGGCCTACATGCCGTGGGAAGGCTTTAACTACGAGGACGGTATCGTCGTGTCCGAGCGCCTGGTGGCCGAGGACCTGCTGACGACCATCAACATCACCCGTCACGAGATCGACGCCCGCGACACCAAGCTCGGCCCCGAGGAGATCACCCGCGAGATCCCGAACCTCTCCGAGGACATGCTTGCCAGCCTCGACGAGGACGGCATCATCCGCATCGGCGCCGAGGTCGGCCCTGGCGACATCCTGGTCGGTAAGGTCACGCCTAAGGGCGAGAGCGCTCTGACCGCCGAGGAGCGCCTGCTGCGCGCCATCTTCGGTGCCAAGGCCCACGATGTCCGTGACACCTCCCTTAAGATGCCTCACGGCGCTTACGGCCGCGTCATCGACGTCGTCCGCTTTAGCCGCGAGAACGGCGACGACCTGGCCCCCGGCGTCAACGAGCAGGTGCGCGTCTACGTCGCCCAGCGTCGTAAGATCCAGCAGGGCGATAAGATCGCCGGCCGCCACGGCAACAAGGGTGTTATCTGTAACGTTCTGCCGGTCGAGGACATGCCCTACATGGCTGACGGTACCCCGATCGACGTTATCCTCAACCCGCTGGGCGTTCCTTCGCGTATGAACGTCGGCCAGCTGCTCGAGTGCCACCTTGGCTGGGCTGCTGCCTGCGGTTGGGATACCGAGCAGGCCGACTCCGACAAGTACGTCCCCGGTCCGTTCTTCACCGCGACGCCCGTCTTCGACGGCGCCAAGGAGGACGAGATCGCCGAGGTCATCCGTCGTGCCAACAAGAACATGCTCAACAAGGCCACCGCTGCCTTTGGCGATCACATGCGCCCCGAGTTCGTCACCCAGCTTGACGAGCGCGGCAAGACCCGTCTGTTCGACGGCCGTACCGGCGAGGAGTTCCGCGAGCCCATTACCGTGGGTACGTCCTACATCCTCAAGCTCGGCCACATGGTCGACGACAAGATCCACGCCCGTTCGACTGGCCCTTACAGCCTGGTTACCCAGCAGCCTCTGGGCGGCAAGGCCCAGTTCGGCGGCCAGCGCTTCGGCGAGATGGAAGTTTGGGCACTGTACGCTTACGGCGCTTCCAACGTCCTGCAGGAGATCCTGACCGTCAAGTCCGACGATACCGTGGGCCGCGTCAAGACCTACGAGTCCATCGTCAAGGGCGAGAACGTTCCTGTCCCGGGTATCCCCGAGTCCTTCAAGGTTCTCGTCAAGGAGATCCGCTCCCTCGCGCTGGACATCGAGCCCATGCACGATGCCGACGAGGACGCCTCCGCCCCTGTGACCGCCGAGGAGACCTCTGCTCTCGACGACCTGGCTGCGCTCGCCGGCGTTGACACCGACGTCGAGGCCGAGGATGCCGAGACCGCCGAGGCACCCGAGGCTGTCGCCGCCACGACCACTGATAAGGAGTAGTTGACTGTGGCAGATTTCGAAGCTACTGATTTTGACTCGGTAAAGATCTCCCTTGCCTCCGCCGACCAGATCCGTTCCTGGTCGCACGGTGAGGTCAAGAAGCCGGAGACCATCAATTACCGTACCCTCAAGCCCGAGAAGGACGGCCTGTTCTGCGAGAAGATCTTCGGTCCCGCCAAGGACTGGGAGTGCTCCTGCGGCAAGTATAAGGGCATCCGCTTTAAGGGCATCGTCTGCGAGCGCTGCGGCGTCGAGGTCACCTCGGCCAAGGTGCGTCGCGACCGCATGGGCCACATCGAGCTCGCCGCTCCCGTGTCCCACATCTGGTACTTCAAGAGCCCCACGAGCTTCCCGATGAGCCGTATGCTCGACATCAAGTCCAAGGACCTCGAGAAGGTTCTGTACTTTGCCAGCTACATCATCACCGAGGTTGACTACGAGGCTCGCGAGGCCGACGCTGACGACCTGCGCGAGGAGCTCGCCGCCGATCTGGAAGAGATCGATGCCGAGTGCGCCCGCCAGATCGAGTCCCTCAAGGAGCAGGGCGACCCCGAGAACTTTGACGAGTTCTCCGACGAGGAGCCGCTGACCCCCGAGGAGATCGCCTCTGGCATCGTCGACATCGAGGAAGAGTGCAAGGACGAGAAGCAGCTCCGCACGGACGCCTTCAACGCCTTCATGAAGCTCACCGAGCGCGACCTCATCTCCGATGAGCCGCTGTTCCGCGAGATGACCCGCTACTACTCCATGTACTTCAAGGGTGGCATGGGTGCCGAGGCCGTCCGCGACCTGCTCGCTGCCATCGACCTTCCTTCCGAGGCCGAGAAGCTCAAGGCCATCATTGCCGACGAGGATTCCCAGAAGCAGAAGCGCGAGAAGGCCGTCAAGCGCCTCGAGGTCGTTGACGCCTTCCTGAAGGGTGGCAACAGCCCCGCGAACATGATCCTGGATGTCATCCCGGTCATTCCGCCCGATCTGCGCCCGATGGTCCAGCTCGACGGCGGTCGCTTTGCCGCGTCCGACCTCAACGACCTGTATCGTCGCGTGATCAACCGTAACAACCGACTCAAGCGCCTGCTCGACCTGGACGCCCCTGCGATCATCGTGAACAACGAGAAGCGCATGCTCCAGGAGTCCGTGGACGCCCTGTTCGACAACGGCCGTCGTGGTCGCCCGGTCTCTGGCCGTGGCGGTCGCCCGCTCAAGTCGCTCGCCGAGGCCCTCAAGGGCAAGCAGGGTCGTTTCCGTCAGAACCTGCTGGGCAAGCGTGTCGACTACTCCGGCCGTTCGGTAATCGTTACCGACCCCAAGTTGCTGCTGCACCAGTGCGGTCTGCCCAAGACCATGGCGCTGGAGCTCTTCAAGCCCTTCGTCATGAAGCGCCTGGTCGAGCTCGGCAAGGTCGAGAACATCAAGGGCGCCAAGCGCGCTATCGACCGCGGTGCCACCTTTGTGTGGGATATCCTCGAAGAGGTCATCGACGGCCGCGTCGTGCTGCTCAACCGTGCACCGACCCTGCACCGTCTGTCCATCCAGGCCTTTGAGCCGGTGCTGGTCGAGGGCAAGGCTATCCACCTGCATCCGCTGGTCTGCTCGCCCTTCAACGCCGACTTCGACGGCGACCAGATGTCTGTCCATGTGCCGCTGTCCAGCCAGGCTCAGGCCGAGGCTCGCGTGCTTATGCTCTCTGCGAACAACCTGCGCTCGCCGGCATCCGGCAAGCCGGTTAACATCCCCTCGCAGGACATGATCATCGGTGTGTACTACCTGACCCAGGTCCGCGACGGTCTGCCGGGCGAGAACCACGTGTTCGCCAGCTTCGACGACGCGCTGCACGCCTATGACTGCCGCTCCGAGGTCGACATGCAGGCCAAGATTCAGGTCCGCGTGTCCGCCGAGAACGCCAACGTCATCAACGAGGACGGCACCCGTATCTTCCGCGTCAAGAATGGCAAGAACGAGTTTGTCGACTACGACGTCACCGGTAACAAGACCGCACGCTTCGAGACCTCTATCGGTCGCATCATCTTCAACCGCCAGTGCCTGCCCGAAGACTACGAGTTCATGAACTACAAGATGGTCAAGGGCGACGTGGCCAAGCTGGTTGCCGACTGCTGCGATCGTTACCCCGAGGCCAAGGTCGGTCCGATCCTCGACGCCATCAAGTACTCTGGCTTCCACTACGCTACCCGCGCTGGCCTCACCATCTCGGTGTGGGACGCTCTCATCCCTGCCGAGAAGCAGGAGCTGCTCGACCGCGCCCAGGCTAACGTCGACCAGATCAACGAGTACTTCGAGGAGGGCTTCATCAACGAGACGGAGCGCCACATCGAAGTCGTTAACGAGTGGACCGCTTGTACCGACAAGGTCGCAGCGCTCATGCTCGACTTGTTCGACGAGGAGAACCCGCTCTACATGATGGCCGACTCCGGCGCCCGTGGTTCTAAGACCCAGCTGCGTCAGCTCGGCGGCATGCGTGGCCTGATGGCAGACATGTCCGGCGAGACGATCGACCTTCCCATTAAGGCGAACTTCCGCGAGGGCCTGCTGCCGCTCGAGTACTTCATTTCGACCTACGGCGCCCGTAAGGGCCTGGTCGATACCGCATCCCACACCTCGGACTCTGGTTACCTGACCCGTCGTCTGGTCGACGTGGCCCAGGACGTCATCGTCCGCGAGGAGGACTGCGGTACGCACGAGGGCGTCACCTACAACCTCATCATCCCCGGCACCACCGACCTCAACACCGACCTCGTCGGCCGTTGCTTCATTGAGGACGTCGTGGCTCCCGATGGCACCGTGCTCTTTGAGCAGGACGGCTACATCGAGAAGGTCGCTGACATCCAGAAGATGGTCGATGCCGGCCTTAAGAAGGTCAAGCTTCGCGCGCTGCTCACCTGCCGCTCCAAGTACGGCGTGTGCCAGAAGTGCTACGGCTGGGATCTTTCCACCCGTCGTCCGGTCGCCATCGGTACCGCGGTCGGCATTATTGCCGCCCAGTCCATCGGCGAGCCCGGTACGCAGCTTACGATGCGTACCATTCACTCCGGCGGCGTCGCTGGCGTCGACGATATTACGCAGGGTCTGCCTACGGTCAGCCGTATGTTCGATATCGTCGGCAACGTCAACGAGAAGATCCTGGGTCGCGAGGCCGAGCTGGCTCCGTACTCTGGTCACCTCTCGATTAAGCCCGAGAAGTCCGAGTACGTGCTGACGCTCACCGACTCCGAGGATCACACCCGTGTCCTCGACGAGCGTCGCGTCCCCGCTTCGGTGCGCTTCATGCCCGAGATCGAGGACGGCTGCGAGGTTCGCGCTGGCGACCAGATCACCAAGGGCTTCGTCAACTTCCGCAACCTGCGCAAGCTGACCGACATCGAGTCGACGATGCACACCTTCGTCGAGAGCGTCAAGGACGTCTACACCAGCCAGGGCGTCGACCTGAACGACAAGCACATCGAGGTGCTCGCACGCCAGATGCTGCGTCGCGTTCAGATCACCAACCCCGGCGACTCCAAGTACCTGCTTGGTCAGTACGTCGACCGCTACGAGTTTGCCGACGAGGTCGAGCGCGTTGCCCGTCTGGGCGGTCAGGCTCCTGTGGCCGAGCCCGTCATCCTGGGTACGCTCAAGGTCGCGTCCAACATCGACTCCTGGCTGTCGAGCGCTTCGTTCATTCGTACCGCTGGCGTCCTTACCGAGGCTGCCATCGAGGGCAAGGTCGACCACCTGCTCGACCTTAAGTCCAACGTCATCGTCGGTAAGAAGATCCCGGCTGGTACCGGCCTCAAGCCGTACGCCAACGCCAAGCTGACGTATCGCACGGCCGACGGCTACGTGGACATCGACGGCCCGGCTTCGCCCAACGCCAAGTCGCTGCCCGAGTGGGCTCCTGTGGAGCTCAAGGACCTGGACGAGCAGCTCCCGCAGCAGCTCGACTGGGCCGGCTACGACGAGTTCGGTGGTGCTGACGGTTCGTTCACCCGCAACGGCCACACCATCTCCGCCGAGAAGGCTCGTCTGTACCTGTTCGACGATCTGGGCGTGTCGCAGCGCTGGACCAACAAGTTCAGCGAGGTTGGCATCGAGACGGTCGGCGACCTGGTTGGCAAGTCCGAGGAGGATCTGCTGCGCATCGATGGCATCGGCGCCAAGGCGATCGAGGAGCTCCGTGACGGCCTGGAGGCCCACGATCTGCTCTACATCCTCGAGAACAACGACGACGTTGCCGACGAGGAAGACCTCTCGCAGCTGCTGCAGATGGTCTTTAGCCCCGACGGTCCGGACGATATCCTGCTGGGTACCTCCGCTCCGACGCATCACGCCGACGCCGACGAGGAGCTCCTGGGCGCCCCGATCGACGACAAGAAGGCTCCCGCCAACGGCGCGATCAACGAGGACATGGCTTCCCTCGACGAGCTACTCAACCAGCTCGTGGACACCGACGACGCCGAAGAGGCCAAGGACAACGACGAGGAATAATTTCCTAGTACGTTAACCGCCCTTCCAAAGACCCGCTTCCCAACATGAACTGCGTCCCAAATCTTGGACGCCCTAAATAGCGACTAGGCCGCGAGGGCCT
>UQNC01000013.1 GCA_900542175.1 uncultured Collinsella sp.
CACCACGACCGCCGCCGCCCTGGTCGTGGCCGCCGGCGACAACCCCGGCAGGCTGAAGGGCGAGGCGGCGTTCTCGATGATGTGCGGCGCCTCCCCGATCCCCGCGTCGAGCGGGAAGACGGACCGGCACAGGCTCAACCGCGGCGGCAACCGGCAGGCGAACTGGGCGCTCTACGAGATCGCGATCAAGCGCATGGCGTACGACGAGAGGACGAGGAGGTACGTGGCGAGGCGGACCTCCGAGGGGAAGTCCAGGCGGGAGGCGGTCCGCTGCCTGAAGCGCTACATAGCGCGGGAGGTGTACCACGTGCTCATGGACCCGAACCCCGACGGCGCCGCGCCGGAAGGCCCCGAGCTCGCGAAGATGCGCAAGGCGATGCGGGTGACTCAGAAGAAAGCCGCCGCGGAGCTCGGCCTGTCCGCAGCCACACTCGGGCACTTGGAACGGGGGAAACGGCGGTCGACGAAACTGGAGAGGAGGTATTACGAGCTCCTGTGCGAATTGGAGAGAGCGCTCCCGCAAACTGCCTCTTGACAACTTATAGGAGCGTCGGTTTTTATTTCGCGAAATTCGGTATGGATGAGGGTGATTGGTTAAACGTAGTAGATAGGCACATTTCGTGGCGAACGAATCAAGCTAAGGTGCAAAAAGTCCCCCGTCCCAGAAAAATCATTGGCAACGTAGCAAAATGCCCCGCGGGCAGGAGGCTGCTCGCGGGGCAAAGAAGAGGGGCTTATTTGTGGCGGACCGAGGGACTCGGCATGGGGTTTCTGCCGCGGCCGCTCTCAAGGCATTACAGCTCGACGAGCTGGCCGGTCTCGGCGGCCTCCTTGATGGCGTTGAGAAGCGTGAGCGTCTTGACGTTGTCGGTGGGGGTCACGACGGGCTTGACCTCGCGGCGGACGACCTTCACAAAGTGCTTGAGCTGCATCTTGTGCGGCAGCGCCGGGTCGACGGCCGGAATCTCCATCTGCAGCGGCTTGTGCCAGTTGGAGGCGCCGTCGTAGGAGAACTGGTGCAGGCGGGGCAGCGAAAGGGCGCCCAAGGTTCCGCCGATAAAGTAGGCGTCAGCGTCGAAGGGGCGGTACTGCGGATCCTCGCGAGCGGTTGCCTCCCAGTTCCAAGGGCTGGCGGTGGCGTCGGAGATGGTCATGCTCGCAAGCGCGCCGTCGGCAAAACGGACGTTGACCACGGCAGAGTCCTCGGTCTCAAAACCGCGGGCGGCGCTGGATTGCATGCCCTGGACGGCAACGGGCTCGCCCAGCAGGTAACGGAGCAGGTCGACGTCGTGAACCAGGTTGACCAGAATCGGGCCGGCACCCTTCTTGCGGCGCCACTCGACGTCAAAGTACTCGTCATTCTTATAGATCATGTAGTGGAAGCTCGACACGGTGAGCTTGCCCAGCTCGCCGGACTCGATGATTTCCTTGGCCTTGTTGACGAAGGGGTTGTGACGACGGTGCTGACCCACGAGCACGGGCACGCCGGCGGTCTCGGCCTCGGCGGCGAAGGCCTGGGCATCCTCGAGGTCGTTGGAGATCGGCTTTTCGACCAGCGGCACGATGTTGCGCTTCACGGCCTCGCGGGCAACGCCCAGATGCAGGTCGTTGGGCGTGGCGATGATGACGGCTTCGGGCTTGACCTCGTCCATCATCTGGGCGGGATCGGTGTAAAACGGCACGCCGGCGGCCTCGGCCGTGGCGCGGGCGCCCTCAAAGGCGTCGGCGATGGCGACGAGCTCGGCCTCGGGCTCCTCGGTGACAAAGCGGATGTGGTTGCGGCCCATGGCGCCGGCGCCGATAACGGCAATGCGGACGGGGTTGAGCTCAGACATTTCGACTCCTTAATACTGGTGACCGGTGGAATGCGGCAAGAGGACGGCCCTTGCCGCGTCAAGCAAAACTAGGCGGACTTCTTCTTGCTGTCGGAGACCATCATGTAGGCGGTGAGCACGACGGCGATGGCGGCGATCACGATGGCGCCATAGAAGGACTGCTGGTAGGCGGCGCTGCCGGCTTCGGCGTGATACAGCACGGCAGTAATGGGCTGGCTGATCCAAGTAGAAGCGGCGTAGCCCAGGAACATGATGCCGTAGTTGACGCCGATGTTGCTGGTACCAAAGGCGCCACCGGTGAGCGGCGGGTAGATGACGAGCAGGGCGCCAAAGCTAAAGCCGAGCAGGGCGAGCGCCACAAAGAACATGCTCTGCGTAAAGCTCATCGACATGATAACGAGCGCGACGATGGTGACGACAAGGCTGATGAGCAGCGACTTGTAGGCGCCGAGCTTGTCGATGATCTGGCCAAAGGACAGACGACCGACCAGGTTGGCGCAGGTGTTGACGGAGACGACCACGCCGCCGAGGGCGACGGCCGCGGCGCTCGTGGGGTCGGCGAAGAGCTGGACGGCGGCGATGGAGGCAACCTTGCCCACGAGCAGCGTGCCGGCGGTGGCGGCAAAGGCGAAGGTGACGATGAGGACCCAGAAGCGCGGGGTTTTGACCATCTCGCCCGGGGTGAGGTCACCGAAGGTGCCGGCGTGCGCGCCGCCCTTGGGGGCCTCGAAGCCCTCGGGCAGCCAGCCGGCCTCGGGGGCCTTCAGGAACAGGGCGGAGGCGGCGATCGTCACAAAGAAGATGACGCCGAGTGCCTTGAGGGCGCCAAAGATGCCCAGGCTCGGGATGAGCAGTGAGGCGAGCACCGGGGACAGCACGGCGGGGCCGGCGGTCGAAGCGGCAAGGGTGATGCCGGAGGCGAGACCCTTCTTGTCGACGAACCACTTTTGGCCGGTGGTGAGCGCGGGGTTGTAACCCAGACCGTTGCCGATGGCGGCGACGAGCGAGAACCACAGGTAGAACTGCCACGGCTCGGTGACGGTGCCGGACATGAACCAGCCCACGCCGTAACACACGGCGGCAGCGATCACGACGTTGCGCGGGCCGATCTTATCGGAGATGCGGCCGGCGAAGATGCCCGTCACAGCCATGATGGTCTGGAAGACCGGGAAAGCCCAGGTAAGTGCGCTGGACCACTCGGGGTAGACGGCGAGCAAGTTCTTGGACACGACGGAGTACAGCGCGATGGAGCTGATGAAGAACATGGTGACGCACGCGGCGGAAAGCACGACGGCGCGACCCTTGTTGGAGTTGGTGGAAGCCATGGGACTCTTTCTAATCGATGCGGGGGGAGGGGAGGGGCAAACGCCGCTGAGGTGCTTGCCCCGCGCCCCTTTCTACCGGGCTGGTTTACTGATCGGTCGGCTTTGCGACGCCGGACTCGTCGGACCAGAGCTCGACACCCTTGTTCTTAAGATAGTTGTCGGCGTATGCGCGACGGCCGCCGGGCTTGGCGGTGAGGTCGCCCATCATGTTGGAGAAGCCGCCATCGACCTTGATGGCGTCGCCGGTGGTAAAGTCCGAGCGCTTGGATGCCAGGAACATGACGGCGTTGGCGATATCGCTGACCTCGCCGATGCGGCGCGTGGCGATCAGGCGGCTGCGGCTCTTCTCGACCTCGGGATCGGCGTAAAAGCTTGCCGACATGGGGGTCTTGACAAAGCAGGGCTCGACGCAGTTGGAGCGCACGCCGTAAGGGCCCCACTCGGCAGCGAGCATCTTGGACATCATGTTGACGCCCGCCTTGGTGGAGCTGTACACGCCCGAGAACGTCTCGGGGGAGTGGCTGGCGACGGTCGAGATGTGCACCAGGCGGCCCTGGCCGGCCTTGATCATCTCGCGACCAAAGCGCTGCGAAGTGATGAAGTAGCCGGTGAGGTTGACGTTGATGACCTCGTTCCAGTCGGAGAGCGGCAGGTCCTCCATGGCTGCGAAGCGCAGGATGCCGGCGGTGTTGACGAGGACGTCGACGCGGCCGAAGTTGGCGATGGTGGCGTCGACGGCGGCCTGAACCTCGGCCTCGTCGGTGGCGTTCATCTTGTAGCCCTCGGCGTGGATGCCAAACTCGGCAGCGAGGTCGGCGGCAGCGGCCTTGACCTTCTCCTCGTCCAGGTCGAGCAGGACGACGTTGGCGCCATTGCGGGCGAACTCGCGGCAAATCTCGACGCCCATGCCGCCGAGCGCGCCGGTCACGGCGCAAACATCGCCCTCGAGCTTAAGCCAATTGCTCATAGGAACTTCCCTTCTTGTGCCTCCCGGTGGGTCGCTCCCATTAACCGACCCACGTGGTTTTCGCTGGTTATCGTATGCTTAGCGTTCGCGCAGGTGAATTGCATATTTGTTAGAATGACGTTAACCGTAGGTTTACACTGTACATTGAGGTTTGTTCTCAATTGAGCGCGTGACCTGCGAAAACGACCCTCTGCGGTGCTGTGGGCCCGCGTGTGCGAAAACGGGAGATTGACGTGTACGATCGACGACTTGACGCTATTTCGGCCGCCGCGGAGCTGGGAAGTTTCTCGCGTGCCGCGGCAAAGCTGCGCGTGTCGACGCCGGCACTCGTCAAGCAGGTTTCGGGCTTCGAGGCCGAGTTCGGCATCACGCTGTTCGAGCGCTCGCATTCGGGCGTCAAGGTGACGCCGGCGGGTGCTCTGCTGGTGGACGACGCGCGCTCGATCATGCGCCAGTCCGAGGACGCACTGCGTCGTGCCCGACGCGCGGCGGGCGATGGCGGCGCCGTGCGCCTGGGTATGTCGATGATGTGCCCGGGGCGCCATACACTCGCGCTATGGCCGCAGCTGCACGACATGGAACCGCGTTTGCGTTTTGAGATTGTGCCGGTGGGGGACCTTTACGATGAGCACGAGACCGTTATGCGCAGTCTGGGACGCGAGGTCGACGTGGTGCAGTCGAGTTTTTCGACCCCGCGCTGGGGAGACGCCTGCCAAAAGCTTCGCATCGTTACCGTGCCGTTTTATATCGACGTGCCGCGCACAAGCCGACTCGCGCGCAAGACGCGCATCACGGTTGCCGACCTGGAGGGTATGCGCCTGCGCGTGCTTCGTCACGGCAACGACGCCATGGACAGCCTGCGTATCGATCTTTTGGCCGACGGCGGCGTGGACGTGATCGACGTGGACAGCTTTGACTTTGCGCTTTTTAACGAGGCGGAGGAAAAGGGCGACGCGGTGCTCACCTGCGGAGCGTGGTCGGGCGTGCACCCGGCCTTTGTGGGCGTACCGTTTTTGTGCGGCCGCGAGGTGCCGGTCTATTTGCACTACCCGCTCGAGCCCACCCTCCAAGTCCAAAAATTCGTCAACGCCATTGCCCAACTCCTCAAGTAGCTCACACAAAACGAGGCCCTGGCCAAACGGCCAGGGCCTCACTAACCTTTATTCCGTTTTAAACGACGGGCTGATCACGCGTAGGAGGGTGCCCCGTGGACGGCGGTGTATTTCCTCCGCGCGCAGTTTCGCAGCGCAGCGAGAATGTTTGAGCACGGAGGAATTACCCCGCCGCCCCGGGGAACCCTCCGTCAGTAATCGTTCCTACTCCAGCTCAAATGCACCCGTGTGCAGCTGGTAGTAATACCCGCGCTTGGCGATCAGTTCGTCGTGGTTGCCGCGCTCGATGATGCGGCCGTGGTCCAGGCAGATGATTGCGTCGGAGTTGCGCACGGTGGAGAGGCGGTGCGCGATGACAAACGTCGTGCGGCCTTCCATGAGCTTGTCCATGCCGGCTTGCACGATGGCCTCGGTGCGGGTATCGATGCTCGACGTGGCCTCGTCCAGAATCATTGCCGGCGGATCGGCGACGGCGGCGCGTGCGATCGAAATCAGCTGGCGCTGGCCCTGCGACAGCTGCGCGCCGTTGCCGGTGAGCATAGTGTCGTAGCCGTCGGGTAGGCGGGTGATAAAGTCGTCGGCGCCCGCGAGCTTGGCCGCCGCGATGCACTCCTCGTCGGTGGCGTCCAGGTTGCCGTAGCGGATGTTATCCATCACGGTGCCGGTGAACAGGTTCACGTCCTGCAGCACGACGCCCAGGCTTCGGCGCAGGTCGGCCTTGCGGATCTTGTTGACGTTGATGCCGTCGTAGCGGATCTTGCCGTCGGCGATGTCGTAGAAGCGGTTGATGAGGTTGGTGATGGTCGTCTTGCCGGCTCCGGTGGCGCCGACAAACGCGATCTTCTGGCCCGGCTTGGCAAACACGGACACGCCGTGCAGCACTTCGTGGTCGGGCGTGTAGCCAAAGTCGACGTTGTCCATGACCAGGTCGCCACGCAGCGGCACGTACTCGATCTCGCCGGTTGCGCGGTGCGGATGTTTCCACGCCCACATGCCGGTGTGGTGGTCGGCCTCCTCGAGCTGCCAGGTGTCGGGGTTGACCTGCGCGTTGACGAGCGTCACATAGCCTTCGTCGGCTTCGGACTTCTCGTCGATGAGCTCAAAGATACGGTCGGCGCCGGCGAGGCCCATGACTACGGCGTTGATCTGCTGCGAGATCTGGCCGATCTGTCCGCAGAACTGCTTGGTCATGTTGAGGAACGGCACCACGACGGCGATGGACAGCGCCATGCCCGAGATGCTCAGGTTGGGCACGCCCAGTGCCAGGAAAATGCCGCCGGCAAGGGCCACCAGCACGTAGAGCAGGTTGCCCAGGTTCATAAGGATGGGCATGAGGATGTTGGCGTACATGTTGGCCTTCTGCGAGACCTCGAAGAGCTTTTCGTTGCGCTCGTCAAAATCGGCCTCGGCGGCAGACTCGTGGCAGAATGCCTTGACGACCTTCTGGCCGTTCATGACTTCTTCGATATGGCCCTCGACCACGCCGAGCTCGGTCTGCTGCGCAATGAAGAAACGCGCGGAATTGGAGCCGAGCAGCTTGGTCATAAAGGTCATAAAGGCGACGCCGGCGATGATGACCAGGCACATCCACACGCTGTAGTACAGCATGATAAAGAACACCGTGACGATGATGATGATCGTCATGAGCAGGTTGGGCAGCGACTGACTGATCATCTGGCGCAGCGTATCGATGTCGTTGGTGTAGTGGCTCATGATATCGCCGCGCTGGTGCGTGTCGAAGTAGCGGATCGGCAGGTCCTGCATGCGGTTGAACATCATCTCGCGCAGCTTCTCGAGCGAGCCCTGCGTGACGATAGCCATGGCGCGGTTCCAGAAGAGCGAGGACAGGACACCGACGCCGTAGATGCAGGCGAGGGTGGTCACGAGCTGCAGAATCTTGGGCTGTGCGGCTTCCCAATCGCCCGACTGCCACGATTCGCTAATAATCTGCAGGGCGCTCTGCAGGAAGGTCGCGCCGATGGAGTTGATGATGGCGCAGAGCACCACGCCGGCGACGACAAGGGGCAAAAGCACGGGATAGAAGTCAAAGAGCGTCTTGATGAGGCGCGACATGGTGCCGCCCTTACGGTTGAGCGCGCGCTCGGCGGTCGTTGCCTTACTCATGTGCCTCGCCTCCTTCCTGGGTCTGAGCTTGTGTTGCGGATGCCTCGGTGTCGGCCTCGACGGCCCCTTCGCCCTCGGCAGACATCTTGTTTTGCGAGGTAAAGGTCTCTCGGTAGATCTCGCTCGTCTTGAGCAGCTCTTCGTGGTTGCCGATCTGTGCGATGCGGCCGCCCTCCATGACAATGATGCGGTCTGCGTCCTGCACGGAGCTGATGCGCTGGGCGATGATGAGCTTGGTCGTGTTGGGCAGATAGCTTGCCAGGCCTGCGCGAATCTTGGCGTCAGTCTTGGTGTCGACGGCGCTGGTGGAGTCGTCCAGGATCAAGATCTTGGGGCGACGCAACAGGGCGCGTGCAATGCACAGGCGCTGCTTCTGACCGCCCGAAACATTAGAGCCGCCCTGTTCGATCCAGGTGTCGTAGCCCTTGGGGAAACCGTCGACAAACTCGTCGGCGCAGGCCAGATGCGCTGCCTCGCGGACTTCCTCGTCGGTGGCGTTCGGGTCGCCCCAACGCAGGTTCTCGGCGATGGTGCCGCTAAACAGCACGTTTTTCTGCAGCACCATGGCGACCTGGTGACGCAGCGCGTCCAGGTCGTAGTCGCGCACGTCCACGCCGCCCACGCGCACAGCGCCTTCGGTGGTGTCGTACAGGCGGGCGATGAGGTTAACGAGCGTGGACTTGGCCGAGCCAGTGCCGCCGATGATGCCGATGGTCTCGCCGCTCGTAATGTGCAGGTCGATATCGTCGAGCGCCTGGCGCTTCGCATGCTTGGAATACTTAAAGCTCACGTGGTCAAAGTCGATGGAACCGTCGGCAACCTCGAGCACGGGCTCGGCGGGATCGGCGATCGTGGGCTCGGCGGCCAGCACCTCGGCAATGCGGTGTGCCGATTCGTCGGCCATGGTCACCATGACAAAGATCATCGACAGCTGCATCAGGCTCATGAGAATCTGGAAACCATAGGTAAAGGTCGAGGAGAGCTGGCCCACGTCGAACAGCGTGCCCTGGCTCGTGATGATGAGCTTGGAGCCCAGGTAGATGATGACGACGAACGCGCCGTTGACGCAGATGTTCATCATGGGGTTGTTAAAGGCGAGCAGCTTCTCGGCGCGGGTGAAGTCCATCTGGACGTCGCGTGCGGCGGTCGCGAACTTCTCCTTCTCAAAGTCTTCGCGCACATAGCTCTTGACCACGCGCATGCCGGTGACGTTTTCCTCGACGGACTCGTTAAGGGCGTCGTACTTGTGGAACACGCGCGAGAAGATGGGGCGCACCTTAAAGATGATAAAGAACAGCCCAAAACCCAGCAGCGGAATGATGACCAGGTAGACCATGGCAACGCTGCCGCCCATGATAAATGACATGGTAAAGGCGAAGATCAAGACCAGCGGCGCGCGCACGGCGATACGGATGATCATCATAAAGGCCTGCTGCACGTTGTTGATATCGGTGGTCAGGCGCGTGACGAGCGAGGAGCTCGAGAACTCATCGATGTTGGCAAAGCTGAACGTCTGGATCTTGTAGAACAGGTCGTGACGCAGGTTCTTGGCGAATCCGCAGCTCGCATGGCTGCAGGTGACACCAGCCGCGGCGCCAAAAGCAAGCGACGTCAGCGCGATGAGCACCAAAAAGCCTGCGGTGGGAAGCATCTCGGCTACGGTGGCGCCGTCTTTGATAGCGTCGATCAGGTTGGCGGTGATAAATGGAATCAGCATCTCGCAGAGCACCTCGCCAAGCACGAGCAGCGGCGTGGCAACAGTGACTTTCATATAGTCGCGGGTGCTTCCCATGAGGGTTTTAATCATCCAGTTCCTCCCAGGTTACGCGGATTTTATCGAGCATTTCGGCGAGGTCCTCGCGCTCGTCGTGGGTGAGCGCGCTAAAGGCCTGCTCTCTAAAGCGAATGCGGGCCGCCTGCTCTACGTGGGCCTTTTCCCATCCCGCTTCGGTCAGGCGAATGGTGAGCTGCCGCCGGTCTTTGGGATTGCGGCTGCGCTCGATAAGGCCGGCGCATTCGATCTTGGAGAGAATCTCGGAAAGCGAACCGGGCTTAAGATCAAAGTGCAGGCCTAGTTCCTGCTGTGACATCTCGCCGTTTGGCTGCTTGGCGAGCAAGCAGACGATGGGGGCCTTTCCCGAGGCGCCGCCGCCGTGAAAGTGCAGAAAGTGGCCGCAGAAGCCCAGCCCGTTTAGGATGTGCTTGGCGAGCGCGTCTGATTGGGACTGTGCCGCGGGCGCATCTGCGGGTTCATGGGGGTCGCCGCCCGGCGTGTGGGGGCAGAGGCCGATGTGGTCATCGCACATGGTGTCGCTCCTTTCTTTAGTTAGGTAGTGCAATTGTTTTGTGCCTAACTAATTTAGGAGTGCAAGAAATAAATGTCAAGGTATCAAACTTATTAAGTTACGGCGTTTTACCAAACGCCGTAACCGCTCGACTCCGCTCGCAACGTTCCCTGCGCTACACTTAGTCGCACTGTGGCGCTGCGCGTCGCGCCCGAAACAAGGGAGACCTTCATGAAGAATACTCAGCTGCTGCTGATTAACGATATGTGCGGCTACGGCAAGGTCGCGCTTTCCGCCATGCTGCCGGTGCTGTCGCACATGGGCTACCGTATCCATAACTTGCCGACGGCGCTCGTTTCCGACACGCTCAACTACCCCAAGTTCTACATCCACGACACCACCGAGTACGTGCGCCAAAGCCTCGCTATCTGGGAGGAGCTCGGCTTTGAGTTCGACGCCATCTCGACCGGCTTTATCGTGACCGAGGAAGAGACGCGCATCATCTCGGACTTTTGCCACCGCCGTGCGCAAAAGGGCACCAAGGTGTTCGTCGACCCCATCATGGGCGACAACGGCAAGCTCTATGCCGGTGTGCCCGAGTCCACGATTGGCCTTATGCGGCACCTGCTGGAGTGCGCAGACTACGCGGTGCCCAACTATACCGAGGCGTGCCTGCTTGCCGATAGGCCTATTGCCGAGGAAATTACGCCCGATGAGGGCCGCGCCCTTGTGGACGCCGTGCGCGAGCTGGGTGCCAAGTCGGTGGTCATTACGAGCGCCGTGGTCAATGGCACGAACGCGGTTATCGGTTACGACCATGTAGCGGGGGAGTACTTTACGATTCCCTTTGAGCTCATTCCGGTCTATTTCCCGGGCACGGGCGACACGTTCTCGGCGGTGCTCGTCGGCCGCGTTATGGCAGGTTGGAGTCTGCAGCGCGCGACGTCCGATGCCATGCGTGTGGTGGCTGAGCTTATCGAGCGCAATGCCGACCAAGAGGACAAGTCGGCTGGTCTTCCCATCGAGGCCTGCCTGGATGTGATTGACCATGAGTAATGCTGGCGAGGGCGGCGTCAAGCCTGCGGGCGAGAATAAGCCGCTCGGCGCGTCGCGTGGCAAGCGCCCACGTATCCGCGTGAGCTGCGTGGACCAGCTGGGTGCGTGTCGCTGCCACCATGGTCACAAGCCGGGCGACGTTTTTGACTTCGACCGAGACCGCGGTAAGATGTGCGCCATGGCCTGTCACGTGGGCTTTCCCTATATCGATATCCTGCGCTATGGCGGAACCGTGCCCGGCAACGAGCCTGGTACGGCAAAGTTCTGCTGCCCCGAGGTCGATACGCTGAACGTTTGGCTTGCCGAGATCGTCGACGAATAGCCGGATGTGACAAAGGGGCGGTCCCTTTGTCACATCCGCCGATGGTGCCCCTTCTTTTTTGACTATAATCTCAAATCTCTGCATTTCATCCGATTTTGTGCTCTAAAAACTCTGCATTTCATCGATAATCAAGCATATAAACTTTGCATTTCATATCGTAACCGAGCCAAAATCGTCCCTGCTCAAGACGGCACGGCCATCGCAGTTCAAGCTATATCAATCGGATACGGGCATGTTGATGGCGCGCTACCCCGTTGGCGTTGCCCAAGCGGCGTATCTTGATAGCAAGGAACCCAATCTGGGCGGCATTTACGAAAACGTGGTGGCCCAGCAGCTGGCTGCCCAAAATCGCCAGCTTTACTACTATCAGACAAAAAAGCGCGGTGAAGTGGACTTTGTGGTCGACGGACCGGATGGGACGGCTGTTCCGATCGAGGTTAAATCGGGCTCCTATTACCACGCGCACGCTGCGCTCGGTCATGTGCTTGATACGGCCGAATATGGCGTAAGGCTCGGAATTGTTTTCTCGAGAGGCAACGTTGAGCGCAACGGAACTGTTCTCTATCTGCCTCTGTATGCGACCTGGGCCCTTTCGGATGTTTTGGGCGACTCCCGTGCCGAGGGGATAAAGCTGGAGGTCAAGCCGGTCTAGGGTCAGTCCCCGATGCGACAAAGGGACAGTGCCTTTGTCGCATCCGCTATCCCGAGATGATGAGCGTGGATTTTCTCCCGTTTAGAGCGCGCTTGAACGCTCAAAGTGGGAGAAAATCCACGCTCGATCTGTATGCCGATGACGCGGCTCACGAGGTGAACCTACAGCTGCTCGAGCATAGCGGTGCAGCCGTCGAGCACGTCGCGGTAGGTGGCATCGAAATTGCCGGTGTACCAGGGATCGGCCACGTCGCCGGGGCGCCCGGTCCAATCGAGCAAGCGCGTAATCTTGCCGTCGGGGTCGTCGCCAAAGATGCGACGCAGGCCACGCGCGTTCTCAGCATCCATATAGACAATGTGGTCCCAGTTGCCATACTCTGCTCGACGCACCTGGCGGGCACGGTGCGCAACGACGGGAATCCCGACTTCGCGCAGCTTGGCGACCGTGCCATGATGCGGCGGGTTGCCGATCTCCTCAGTTGAGGTCGCTGCGGAATCGATGACAAACTCCGCCTCGCGCCCAGCGCGGCGCACGAGCTCGGTAAACACCGACTCAGCCATCGTCGAGCGGCAGATATTCCCATGACAGATAAACAGTACGCGTTGCATATGCGGTTTCCTTTCGATCGCCATCATCGAGCTCGAGTATCGCATCTGCGCTTACGCTCTCGCCCGCTTGCGCTCCCAGCGAGCCAACTTAATCGTCACCAGCGTAAGCGCCCAGGCCACAAGCGAGAACGCGGCACCAACCGCGCCAACGTAGGCAATGCCAACGCTGCTCACCACGGCGCCGCCCACTGCGGTGCCAAACGAAATGCCGACGTTAAACGCCATGGGTTCTACCGAGCTCGCGAGTACCATCGATTTGGGATGGCGGCTGCGCGCCACGTCCAAAAAGTGCGTGATGCATGACACCGAGAACAGGTACATGAGCAGCGCTAGGCTAAAGACAAAGACCAGCGCGAGCGGCATGGTGTCGCCCACGGCAAACAGCCCGAGTAACGCCGCAGCTTGCAGCACAAACGTCACAAGCAGCGCCTTCATGCCAAAGCGCGCGTCGATCCATCCGCCCAAGATGTTCGAGACCAGGCAGAACACGCCGTAGGCCATAAGCGTGGTGCTCGCCTGAACAGTGCCCATGCCCAGCACCTGCTCAAGATAAGGCGTCACGTAGCCGTAGAACACATAGACCGATCCCACGCCAAACAAAAAGATGAGCATGCCGGTGATGATGCTCGGTTCGCGTAGCAGACCCGCCTGCTCGCGGAAGGTAGCGGGTTCGTCGGTCTGTCCGGCGCGCGGCATAAACGCCACGAGCGCTCCGCAGATCAAAACGGCAAAGGTCAGCGTACCGTACATGGCCACGTGCCAGTCGAGCGTGTCGGCCACAAACTTGCCAATCGAGGTCACAAAGACCATCGCCACGGAAAACGCGCCGTACACGACCGAGATGGCAAGCGAAGTTTGCTGCGGGGACAGCAGCTCGGGGATGTACGTCACGCCCACGGCGAGCAGTGCGCCCGAGACGGATCCCAGGACACTGCGCGAGATAAACAGTACCTGGAAGTTGGGCGCCAACGCCATGACCAGATTGCCGAGCACAAAGATAATGCTGTAGCACACGAGCAGCTGGTAACGACGGAAGCGCCCCGTGCTGAGCGCAAGCACCGGCGTCGCGATGGCGTAGACCAGTGCAAAAACGCTGATGAGCTGGCCCGCAGCGGCAAGCGATATGCCGAGTTCCGTCGCCAAGTCACTTTCGATGCCGATGACCACGAACTCGGAGCAGCCGAGCGAGAATCCCAGCAGCACGAGCAGCGCCAGGCAGAGCCTGGTGCGCGCGGGGGAGAGCGCGGCGGCGGTTGACTTACTTTTAGGCGTGGTTGCGGCGGTCAAGGTTGTCACTCCAATGTCGCATGAATAAGCGGGATTCAATCCCTGCAACTCTAACAGAATGTGTCAGGTGCCTGCCTCCTTTGTCGCAGGCTGCGCTTGCCTGTATAGTCGCAATACAGGCGAAGATGGTCTCAGGTACATTGCGGGCGACAGGAGATCCCATGGGTATGCACACGACAAAGGTTGTAGTGGGCGAGGGCAAGTTTGCGCTCGAGGCCCAGTTGACGGTGACGCCGCGAGGCATGGCGGTGTACGCCTGCTCGCCGGAGTTTGCGCACCTGGGCGCCACGGCACAGGCCATTCCGCGTCCCGAGCCCGGCCGTACGGCGACGGTGAGCATCCTGGCCGTTCCGTGCCATCGAGACGAGATCCCGGCGCACGATATCGCGGCGGCGCTGGCCACGTGCTTTAGTGTGCCGGTAGTTGCAAGCACAGGTTTTCATGTCGAGCAGGCGAGCACGGATGACCTGCAGCGCGTGCTCGATACCACCAAGGAGCTCATCGCCGCGCTCGAGGAAGCTGCCGCCCGCATTCTGCGCGCCGGCTGGGATGAGGGCGGCGCGGGTGCCGAGGTCGTGGCGGTCGATGCCGCGACCGGCGAGGCGCTTGGCCCCGTCGATCGCATCGAAGCCCATACGGGGGAGGGCGTCCTGCACCAGGCATTTCTGACGCTTCTGGTCGAGGGGTGGGGCGAAGACGCGCGCCTGCTGCTCTGTCGCCGCAGTCCGCTCAAGCGCCTGTGGGGCGGGGTGCTGGCCGATGGCTGTGCCGGTCATCCGCTCCCCGGGGAAGACGTCGCGGCCGCTACGGCGCGCCGCATCGGCGAGGAGCTCGGCATCAAGCGTGAGCCCGACCAGCTCAAGCACCTCGGTCACGTGGTGTACCGCGAGGACCACGGCGACGGCCGCTGCGAGTGTGAATGGTGCGAGGTCTACCTTGCCCATGTTGAGCCGGGCGAGCTGCATATCAACCAAGAGGAGATCTCGGAAGTGCGCCGCGTGGCCCCGTCCGAGCTTAAAGGCTACCTGCAGGGTCACCCCGAGCAGCTGGCCCCCTGGCTCCGCGAGGCTCTGGAGGTCCCCTCCATCCGCGCAGCCCTCGCTATGTGAAAAAAGACAGTCCCTTTGCCACATCCAAACCGTCACAACATTTGATGAAAATCTCGAAAACGAGGAAAAGCGTCGAATGTTGTGACGCTTTTTGTCCAGAGGATCGCTTCTCATCCAAAAATCCCGCTTGACTGTATTGCCACAACACAGCGCAACGTAAGGGGTGTCCGATAACGGGCGCCCCTTTTTAAGTGGCAACGTGGCCGCGAATCCGGAGCGCCCCCAACAAGAAAGGTGGGGAGATGGAAGCGGAAAAGAAGGCGTTTAAGATCACCAAGCGCGAAATTGGCTTTGTGCTGGGTATCGTTGTCTTTTTGCTGGTGAAGTTTCTTCCTTTGGCGGAGCTGAGCTCGACGGTCGAGCTCACGGTCGGCGGTCAGACCTGTCTGGCACTGACGCTCGCCACGGTGGTGTTCTGGGCATGTGGCGTGGCGCAGCCGGGCTTTGTGGGCCTGCTCTACTGCGCGCTGCTCGTTCTGTTCAAGGTGTGCGTGGACGACACGGGTGCCGCGAGCATCTCGGCGACAGTCGCCTCCACGTTTAGCTCGTGGACTAAGGCCACTATGTGGCTCGTCATCGGCGCCTACCTCATCGCCAGTGCGGTCAAGGAGTCGGGCCTGGGCGAGCGCATCGCCTATGCGTTCATGCTCAAGTTCGTGCGCGACGCCAAGTCGCTCATCATCTCGATCTTCGCGCTTACTTTTGTGCTGTCGCTGCTGATCCCTCATCCGTTCCCCCGCGCCTTCCTCATCCTCGCCGTCGTCTCGGTCATCGCCGAGTCCGCCGGCTACGGTGACGACGACCGCGGCAAGCTCGGCTTCCTCGTGTTTGCCGCTGCCGCCCCGGGCTCCATGTTCTTCCTGACGGGCGACTCCACGCTCAACCCGCTCGTTGCGCAGTACAGCGCCGAGGCCGGCGGCATGAGCCCGTCCTTTGTCGACTGGTTCCTGTACATGAGCGTGCCTATGCTGGTCGCGCTGCTGTGCACCCTGTTCCTGGGTCTCTTCCTCTTTAAGCCCAGCAAGGAGCTCGTCTACGATCGCGAGCAGATCGTGGCCAAGCAGGCCGCGCTCGGCAAGCTCTCCGTCAAGGAGATTCGCACCATCGTGTGGCTTGTCATCGCCATCGCGCTGTGGCTCACCGTCTCGGGCGACTATATCGGCTGGGTCACCCTGGCCATCGGCGTCTGCCTCGCCATGCCCATCATCGGCGAGGTCCTCACCCCCGCCAGCTGGAACGCTGTCGACATCAAATCCCTCATGTTCCTGACGGCCGCCATGGCCGTGGGTTCCGTGGGCGGCGCCACCGGCATGAACGCCTGGATCGCCGACGTGGTGCTTCCCAGTTCCGTGCCCGAGAACATCTTCCTGTTCGCCCTGCTTGTCGCCGCGCTCTCCATGATCATCCACATGTTCATGGGCTCGGTCATGGCCGTGCTCGGCGTGTGCGTGCCGGCGTTCATCAGCTTCGCGGCCGGCTCCAGCGTGAGCCCGCTTGCCGTGGCACTCATCGTCTTCACGTCTATCAACATCCACTACATCCTGCCGTTCCATAACCTGCCGATCCTTATCGGCGAGGGCAAGGACGCTGGCGGCTACACCTCCAAAGAGGCCATGCGCATGGGCATTCCCCTCACCGCGGTCGTCTTTATCGTCGTGCTGGTCGAGGCGGCCTGGTTCCACCTCTTTGGCCTGATGTAAGCGGTCGAGCGCTTGGGCTGTAAGCAGCCGAACGCTTGAGCTGCGAGTGGCCGAGCGCTCTATCTATGAGCGCCGTGGCCCCACTATGTTCCCCAGCCCGGCGGCACTTCCGCCGCCGGGCACTCTCCCGAAAGGAGCACGCTATGTCCACTACCGATGCTTCCCAGATCCACGACCTGCGCTCCGCACTCGACTTTTTGCGCGAGATGCCGGGCCAGCTGCTCGAGACCGACACCCAGGTCGACCCGGACGCCGAGGTCTCGGGTGTCTATCGTCACGTCGGCGCCGGCGGCACCGTTATGCGTCCGACCAAAGAGGGTCCGGCGATGGTCTTCAACAACGTCAAGGGCTTTGACGATGCTAAGGTCTGCATCGGCATGCTTGCCAGCCGCAAACGCGTTGCCGCCCTGCTCGACCTGGACGAGGAGCACCTGGGCCTCGAGATCGGCAAGCGCTTCGAGAACTTGATCGCGCCCGAGCAGATCGCCGAGGGTGCGCACGTCGACTGTCAGGAGGTCGTGTACAAGGCGACCGACGAGGGCTTTGACCTGCGCAGGATCGTTCCCGCTCCCACCAACACGCCCGTCGACGGCGGCCCCTACATCACCATGGGCCTCGCCTACGGCACGAGCCCCGACGGCTCCCAGTCCGACGTGACCATCCATCGCTTCTCCTGCGTCGACAAGGACAAGCTTGCCATGTGGATTACCCCGGGCAGCCGTCACCTGGGCGCGTTCTTTGGCGAGTACTGCCAGCGCGGCGAGGACATGCCCATCTCCATTTCCATCGGCCTGGATCCCGCCGTGTACATGTGCTGCGGCTTCGAGGCTCCCACCACGCCGCTCGGCTTCAACGAGCTGCAGATCGCCGGCGCCCTGCGCGGCCACGCCGTCGAGCTTGCCGACTGCGTCACCGTTCCGCAGAAGTGCATCGCCAATGCCGAGTACGTGCTCGAGGGCTACCTCATGCACGATGAGACCATCAACGAGGACGTCAACGGCCACGGCTACGCCATGCCCGAGTTCCCCGGCTACACCGGTGGCGCCAAGGTCTGCCCGGTGATCAAGATCACCGCCGTCACCACGCGCGTCAACCCCATCATGGAGAGCTGCATCGGCCCTTCGCACGAGCACGTGTCCATGGCCGGCATCCCCACCGAGGCTTCCATCTACAAGATGGTCGAGACCGCTATCCCGGGCCGCCTGCTCAACGTCCACGCTGCCCCCTGTGGCGGTGGCAAGTTCGTTGCCATCATGCAGTTCAAGAAGTCGAGCAAAAATGACGAGGGCCGTCAGCGCAACGCCGCCATGCTCGCCTTCTCGGCATTCTCCGAGCTCAAGCACGTCATCCTTGTTGACGAGGACGTCGACATCTTCGATATGAGCGACGTGATGTGGGCCATGACCACGCGCTTCCAGGCCGACGTGGACCTCATCACCATCCCCGGCTGCCACTGCCACGTGCTCGATCCGTCCAACGACCCCGCGTTCGACCCCACGATCCGCGAGCACGGCATTGCCTGCAAGGCCATCTTCGACTGCACGGTCCCGTTCGACCTCAAGAAGAATTTCATCCGCTCGCAGTTCATGGAGATCGATAAGGACAAATGGGCTAGGGAGATTGCGGCGTTTTAACAAACGCCGCACCGGTCGACGCTGCGCCCGCGCCTGGCGGACAATCTGCCCCTCAGCTGCGAAGGCATGGGCATAAGCCCTATGCCTTCTTGTTTCGGGGCACCTTGTCTCGCCAGGCGCGCGCTCGCTGACATTGCCCGACCTATAGCCGCCATTTTGTTGTTGCTGGTAAGCCCTACCAAGTAGTCAAGGAGTTGTCATGCCTGAGCCTTCTGTCCGTCCCCGTCGCATTGTCGTTGGCGTGTCTGGCGCCAGCGGTGCCGCGCTGGGTCTTGAGTGCCTCAAATGCCTGCGTCAGGCCAGTGCCGAGTCGGCGCTTGTCGTCACGCGCGGGGGAGAGATCACCATCGAGCAGGAGCTCGGCATGACGCTCGACGAGTTTGCCGCGCACGCCGATGTGGTCTACGACAATAAAAATATCGGCGCCGCCATCGCAAGCGGTACCTATCCGGTTGACGGTATGATCGTGGCGCCCTGCTCCATGAAGACGCTCGCCGGCATCGCGAGCGGCTACAGCGAAAACCTGTTGCTGCGCGCGGCCGACGTGCAGATGAAAGAGCAGCGCCGCCTGGTGCTCATGGCGCGCGAGACGCCCTTCAGCGCCATTCATGTCGACAACATGGCGCGCCTGGCGCGCGTACCGGGCGTCATGCTCATGCCGCCCATGCTCACGTTTTACAACGGCCCCGCCACGCTCGACGACGCGGTGCATCACATCGCCGCCAAGGCGCTCGAGGCCGTCGGCGTGTCATGTGCAAACTATAAGCGCTGGTCGTAGGTGCCTTTAGGGTAGGATACGAGTAGTGTTTGAGCCCGCTGCCCCCGTGGGCGGCGGGCTTTGGTGTGTCGGGAGGACCTATGCAGACGGGCATGTATGCGATTAGCGAGATGGCGAGCCTGTTTAACGTTTCGCGCCAAACGCTCATCTACTACGACAAGATCGGTTTGTTTAAACCCGCAGTGGTTAACGAAAAGGGCTACCGTTTCTATTCGCCCACGCAGATTCCGCTCAGGCGTCTGATCTGCATGTTGCGCGACCTGGGGCTCGAACTCGACGAGATCGACCGTCTGACCTCCACGTTCGACATTGGCGAGATGACCGATCACCTGCGCTCGCGGGTGCAGGCGCTCGATGAGCAGATTGCCGGGCTCAAAGCCGAGCGCGCGAGTGTGCAGGAGCGTTTGAGCTTTTACGACGAGGCAGTTTACTGGCGCGAGCGCGAAGGCAGGCCGGAGCTCAAGCAATTTGAGCGCCGCTACGTGGTCTTTGAGGAGTTTCCGGGCGAAATCGAGCGCGGCCGCTCGATGCTTCACCCCACGCTCATGCGGGCAATCCTGCGCATGCGCACATTGACGGGCACGCGCCCCATGCGCGGCTGGGGCGCCATGCTGCGTCGTGAGGCGCTGCATTCCGACGACCCCATCGCCGGCGCTGGCTCCTTTGCCGTGCTGCCGCGCGGTGCCGAGGAAATGCTACCGAGCGACGCTGCCGAGCTGGCAGAGATTGGCGTCGAGGTGCTGCCCGAGGGTACATACCTGTGCATGAGCCGCTGGGGCATGCCGTACGAACCCGAGGGCATTCGCGCCGTCGTGGCCTGCATGGACAAGCACGCGCTCCAGCCCATCGGCAACGCTTTCGACTTTTGCTACCTCGATACCACGAGCTACGACGAGTCCCACCAAGAGGACTTCTGCTGCATCCAAATCCCCGTTGTCCTTCAGATGTGACAAGGGGACGATCCCTTTGTCACATCCACGCCCATTTCTTAGAAACTTGCAAAATCTGCAAGTTTCTAAGGTGGCATCTTATAAACTTGCAAAATTTGCAAGCTTCTATGTTTTCACGTCTGGTCGTGTGACAAAGGGACAGTCCCTTTGTCACATTCCGTGCGAGCTCCTGTGCCATCTGGGGGTATAAGGCTAGCAAGTGTTTATTTGCGAGGCCAAGGGGGCGCCCCGTATGGATATCGATAACTTTGAATGGTGGTATAGCGAGGGCGAGGCTCCGGACGAAGAGTGGGACGAGCCCGCGCCGTGTGACATGTCGAGCGACGAGGACGAGACCGGCAACGATACCGCTGTCGAGCCTGACGCCGCCTCCGATGCCGCCGAGTCCCTGACCTTTGAACAGGCCTGGGCCCAGGCCGAGGCCGACGAGGCGAAGGCCGATGCCACGGCCACGCTCGGCGAGCCGGCTGATATGTCGATCTCGCCGGCAAAGACCCCACAGCCGCGCCATACCATCGACCCCGGCAGCACGGCATCCTTCAGCATACTCGACGTGCCCGCGCAGGGTGCCCAGGCGCCCGCCCCCACCCATCGCCCTAACCTGGCTCGCGAGGAAGACGCGGGCCGTCGCTCTCCGCTCGGCCCCATTCTCATCGCCTTTATGGCCGGCGTCATCGCTTGCTCGGCGATCGGAAATGTCTGGAGTCACGTGGAGCAACAGCGCAAAGACGCCGCCAAGGTCGAGATGTCTGTCGAGCAATCGCTCAGCCGTACGCGCTCGGTGCATGTGTCGGTCGAGGTCAAGGACGGTGCGACATGGGACACCGCCCGCGGCGACAGCCAGATGCTCATCCATATCGTGGGCCGCACGCTCAAGGGACAAGCAATCGACGAGTACCAATACGTCAATTCCGAAGGTGACGGCATCGAGCTCAAGCCCGGCGACTACGAGCTCACGGTCGATGAGCCGCCCGTCGCCACCGACGGCACGCGTTACCGTGCCTCAAAGCGCATGGTTCCGGTGAGTTTTAATTCACAGGCGCCCGATACGGTCGATAGCACGCCGCAGGGCGGGTTTGACCTTTACGCTATTGCTCAATAACTGCACCTGTCGCTCAACCCCGCCGCCAAGAGTGGGACAATAGCCCTCGACACCGTTGTTTACTATTGGAGGAAGTAGCATGTCCACCGTCACCACCATCAAGCGCGGCGGCCTCACCGCGGCCATCGATTCCATGGGCGCCCAGCTCACGAGCCTTGCCCTCAACGGCAACGAGTATCTGTGGCAGGGCGACCCGGCCTTTTGGGGCAAGCACGCGCCTATCCTGTTCCCCATCGTGGGATCGCTGCGCAACAACACGGCGACGTCTGCGGCCGGCACCTGCGAGATGCCGCGCCACGGACTCGCTCGCATCGTCGAGCACAAGTTGGTCGAGGTTTCGGAGGACGGCTCCTCGGTAACGTACGAGATCACTGACACGCCCGAGTCGCTCAAGGCGTTCCCGTTCCACTTTAAGCTCAACATGACCTATGCCCTGACCGGCGACGCCACGCTCACGCAGACCTTTGCCGTCACCAACACCGGCGACGTGGCCCTGCCGTTCTCGGTGGGCGGTCATCCTGCATTCAACGTGCCCGCCCCCGGTGCCGAAGACGAGGCGTTCGAGGATTACGAGCTGGCGTTTACCGAGGCTTGGACTAACGAGGCCCCCATCATCACGCCCGACGGTCTTATGACGTTCGAGGGCAGCTACAAGGCTCCCGATAACTCGGACGTGCTGCCCATCACGCACCGCAGCTTCGATAACGATGCCATCATGTTCACCGATGTCCCGGGTTCCACGCTCACGCTGCGCGGCCGCAAGTCGGGCCACGGCGTCAAGATCGACTTTGAGGGCTTTAAGTACATCGGCGTGTGGTCTGCCGCCAACGACGCCCCGTTTGTGGCGCTCGAGCCCTGGACCGGCCACACCACCATGGACACCGAGGACGACGTCTTTGAGCACAAGGTCAACACCATTACCTTGGCACCGGGTGAGACGGACGTTCGCAGCTTTAGCGTTACCCTGCTCTAGAGGTTCCGCCGTTCTAACGAACGACGGACCGGTCGACGCTGCGCGCCACCCAGAGCGACAATTTGTCATTCAAAAGGCAAGGCATGACCAGAAGGTCTATGCCTTGCCTTTTTCATGCTAACTTGTTCGCTCTGGGTGGCGCCCGCTGACATTGCCAAAACATCGGCGTCGCCGTTTCCGTCAAGGGTTTGGTGCATGGGGGACAGGTTGCTTTGTGCCAATCGTTCTCGTGTGTCTATTAATTTTTCGCGCACATGCCGCGCTGCTGGTTGCGGGCGTATATCCTGTCTTATTGTCAGCAAAACGAAACAGGGAAGGCACCAGATGCAATCTCGACAACAGCGCGACATGCAGGCCCAGCCGATATGCAGCCGTCGCATCTTTTTGGGTAGCGCTCTCGCTGCGAGCGCTTCTGTCGTCGCCGGCGCACTTGCCGGTTGCCAGCGCCCCTCCACGCTGGAAGTAGTTCAACCCACGACGGGCGGCGGTCGCGACGACCTGTCCGATTCCGTTATCGGCAAGGACAAGATCCGCATCGGTATGGAGGCAGCCTACGCCCCGTACAACTGGCAGGTCTCCGAAGCCAGCGAGTACACCATCCCCATCGACAACGTGCAGGGCGCCTATGCCGATGGTTACGACGTGCAGATCGCCAAGATCGTCTGCAAGGCCCTCGGCGGCGAGCCCGTTGCCGTCAAGCAGAGCTTCTCGGGCCTTATCGATTCGCTCAACAACGGCCAGATCGACCTCATCATTGCCGGCATGAGCGCTACGCCCGAGCGCGAGGAGTCCGTCGGCTTTTCCGACCCGTACTTCATTGGCTACTTTGGCCTGTTCGTAAAAGAGGGCTCGCCCTACCAAAACGCCACCAAGCTCAGCGACTTTAGCGGCGCCACGGTGCTCGGCCAAAAGGACACCATGCTCGATACCGTCATCGACGAGATCCCGGGCGTTGTGCACAAAAACCCGGTCGATTCGGTCCCCACGGTGTTCTCGAACCTGCTGCAGGGCACGTGCGACGCCGTGACCTACAACACGGAGAACGAAAAGGGCTATATGGCCCAAAATCCCGGTATCGTCCCCATCCACTTTGCCGAGGGCGAGGGCTTTAAGCAGGAGGTCACGGCAAACGTCGGCTGCCGCAAGGGCTCGGACAAGCTGCTTAAGCTCATCGACAAGACACTCAAGGGCATTAGCCAAGAGGAGCGCGACCAAATGTGGGACGCGTGCCTCGACCGTCAGCCGGCATAGGGAGGCAGCATGAAAACCATTAATCGCCTGGCCTCCTTTATCAAGGCCGACCACCGTTATGTATACCTGGGCACGAGTGTTATCGCGGCGCTCGGCCTGGCGTTTAGCCAACGCAACCCCACGCCGCTGAGCTTCTTGGCCCCCACCGGTATCTTCCAAGATTGTCTTTGGGCGATCCTGTGGGCGTGGCTCGTCGTGTCGGCGGCGGCGCTCGTCACCAAGCTTATGCACTGGAGCGACTATCGCGAAAAGTCGCCGTTCGCATCTGAGCGTTTCCGTCGTGGAGCACGTTTAGGCAGCTACGTCGTGGTCGCCATCGCGGCAGTTTTCTTTATCGACCGCTGCGTCATGTCGTTTATCGACCTGGTGCAGGTGAGCATTGTCTCGGATTCCAACCCCAGCGACTTTTTGTCGAGCCTGGTCTACATGACCTACAAGAGCGGCGACTTCTTCATTCGCGGTATCGAGATCACCATCGCGCTTGCCACCTTCGGCACCGTCATCGCATTCTTCCTGGCACTGCTCTTTGTGTTCCTGCGTATTCAGACGTTCGACCGCGTGGATAACGACCTGGTGCGCTTCTTTAAGAGTATCGGCCGCGGCTTTGCGACCGTCTACTCCACCATCGTGCGCGGCACGCCCATGATGGTCCAGGGTCTGCTCATCTATTACGCGGGCTTCACCGTTTTGCGCGGCATGGGCTTCGAGACCGCTCAGGCCAACCAGATCTGGAGCACCTTCACCGCCGGCCTCGTCACCATCTCGCTCAACTCCACCGCCTACATGATGGAAGTCCTGCGCGGCGGCATCGAGTCCATCGATCCCGGCCAGGCCGAGGCAGCACGCTCGCTGGGCCTGTCGCAGTGGCAAGCTATGCGCAAAGTCGTGTTCCCCCAGGGCATTAAAAACGCGATCCCGGCGCTCACCAACGAGCTCATCATCAACATCAAGGACTCGTCGGTGCTCTCGGTTATCGGCGTGTTCGACCTCATGTACGCCACCACCACCGTCGCCGGCGTGTACTATCGCCAGATGGAAGTCTACTGCGTGGCGCTCGTGGTCTACCTGATCCTGACGCTCGTGGCGAGCCGCCTGCTCGAGGCCTTTGGCAAAAAGCTCGGTGCCGAGGCTCCGGCCACGCTGCCCAGCTCCAACTAGGCGCAAGACGAGGAGATTCATCATGGCAGATACCGTTACTACCGGCGCTGCGGCCGCGCAAACCAAAGAGCCGCTCATCCGCGTTGAGGGCCTGCGCAAGAGCTTTGGCTCGCTCGAGGTGCTCAAGGGCATCGACCTGGCCGTTAGCCCCGGCGAGGTCGTCACCATCATCGGCGCCTCGGGCTCGGGCAAGTCGACCTTCCTGCGCTGCCTCAACCTGCTCGAGACCCCGGACGCAGGCCACATCTGGTTCCACGGCCAGGACCTCACGGCCGAGCGCTGCAACATCAACAAGCTGCGCGAGGACATCGGCATGGTGTTCCAGGGCTTTAACCTGTTCAACAACATGGATGTGCTCGACAACTGCACGCTCGCGCCCGTCACGCTCAAAAAGATGAGCAAGGCCGAGGCTGAAAAAATTGCGATGGAGCATCTGACGAGTGTGGGACTCGAAAAATTCGCGCACGCCGCCGTGGGTCGCCTGTCCGGTGGTCAAAAGCAGCGCGTGGCCATCGCTCGTGCTCTATGCATGAACCCGCAGATCATGCTGTTCGACGAGCCGACCTCCGCACTCGACCCCGAGATCGTGGGCGAGGTGCTCGAGGTCATGCGCAAGCTCGCTGCCGACGGCATGACCATGGTCGTCGTCACGCACGAGATGGCCTTTGCCCGCACGGTGTCCGACCGCGTGGTCTTCATGGACAAGGGCGTGGTGCTCGAGGATGCCGCGCCGGCCGAGCTCTTTGGCAACCCCAAACACCAGCGTACCCGCGAGTTCCTCTCGCGTTATCTCGAGGACAAATAACCGACCGCAAACGCTTACGTTGCAGGGCCGCTCCCGTGGGGCGGCCTTTGTCGTCACAATCGAAAGGATGTCATGGCCGAGGTTTGGCGCTTCTTTGCGCATGAGGACGATTTTGCCGATATAGACGAGGTCAGCGCGTGCGAGCGCTTGGGCCGCGTGCTGTCGTTTCCGACCATTTCGAGCATGGATGCCGAGGCGGTGGACTGGCAGCCCTTCGACGACCTGCGCGCCTATATGCAGCAGGCCTGGCCGCGCGTGTTTGCGGCGGGCGAGGTCGAGCTTATCGACCACTCGCTGTTGGTGACGCTTGTCGGCTCCGACCCTGCTCTCAATCCCGTTATGCTCATGGGCCACATGGACGTGGTCCCCGTGGTGCCGGGTACCGAGGCCGACTGGACGCACGCCCCCTTTAGCGGGCACGTGGACGACACCTACATTTGGGGCCGCGGCGCTATCGACATGAAGGATCAGGTCGCAGGCATTCTCGAGGCGGTTGAGTATGCATTGGCGCACGGTTGGGAGCACAAGCGTTCGCTGTTGCTCGCCTTTGGCCAGGACGAGGAAACCACGCAGTACGGCGCTGGAGCTATCGGCCGCGTGCTCGAGGAGCGCGGTGTTGAGCTCGAGTTCCTGATCGACGAGGGCGACTACCGCATCGTTCCGGCTGCCGAGTACGGCGCGGGCGAGGGCTGGCTTATGCATGCCGACCTGGCCGAAAAGGGCTATGCCGATATCGTGCTCAAGACGAAGAGCGCGGGCGGGCATTCGTCTAACCCCTACGGCGGCACGTCGCTCGAGGTGCTCAGCCGTGCCATCGCCGCAATCTGCGATATCGAGTGGCCGACGCGCGTGACCGATCTGCTTGCCGCGCAGCTTGTCGAGCTGGGGCTCTACACGGCGGATGAGATTGCCGCCAACGGGGGCGCCATTGTCCGCGATTGCCTCGCCAGCAAGAAGCTCTATCCGCTGGTGACGACCACCTGCGCGCCCACGCAGATCGAGGGAGGCAGCGCCGGCGCCAACGTGATGCCGCAGGATATGTGGGCCAACATTAACTTCCGCATGCTCGAGGGCACGAGCGTGGCCGACGTTGTGGCGCGCTGCCGTGAGGCGGTTGCCGGGGCGGACCTTGCCGGTCGTGTCGAAGTGGAGCTGGGCCCCGGCAGCTCCGAGCCCTCGCCGTCCCCGCGCATCGGTGGTCCCGGCCTCGAGGCGGTTCGCTCCATCGCCGCCCGCTATTTCTGCGATCCAAAGGGGACGGAGGAAAACGGATCATCCGAGCCGTTGGCGATTGTCCCCTCGACCGTGATCGGCGCGACCGACGCTGCCAACTACCAGCACATTTGCTCCGAATGCATTCGTTTTTCGGCGTTTGTGGTCGACGATGACGAGTGCGACCGCGGCGTCCACGGCACCAACGAGCGCATCACCCGCCGCGCCTACCTCCAGGGTGTTCGCTTCCTCATCGCCCTGCTCCATACGCTCTAGAATCCGACAAAGGGACTCTCCCTTTGTCGGATTCCGTGCGGGTTGTATGCAGGTTTGCCTGCGCACGCTATCATGTATGGGTTAGACCGCAACTATGTACCCCCCATACGCGAAGGGATGCGCATGTATCTGAAGATCGACATGTTCTAGCCGGGCTTTACCCCCGCAGCGGCGCCCCGCGCCCCATCAATTCTGCCGATTTTCACCTTCACGCATATAAAAGGAGTCCGTCATGCGCGACAAGCTCGAAAAGATCATCAAGGCCTACGAGGAGCTCGAGAAGAAGCTTTCCGACCCGGCCGTCGCCTCCGATATCAAGGAGTTCACGCGTCTCAACAAGGAGTACGCGCACCAGTCCGACCTCATCGCTGCCTCGCGCGAGTACATCGGCGCGCTCGATGACATCGAGGCTGCCAAGGAAATGCTCCACGATACTACCGATGCCGATGAGAAGGAGATGCTCCAGATGGACATCTCCGAAAACGAGGCCAAGCTTCCCCAGCTCGAGGAAGACATTAAGTACATGCTCATCCCGGGCGACCCCAACGACGACAAGAACACCATCGTCGAGATTCGCTCCGCCGCTGGTGGCGACGAGGCGGCCATCTTTGCCGGCGATCTGTACAAGATGTATCAGCGCTTCTGCGAGTCGCGCGGCTGGAAGACCACCGTGCTCGACTCCAGCCCCAGCGAGGCCGGCGGCTTTAAGTCCATCGAGTTCAAGGTCGAGGGCGACCGCGTCTACTCCGTCATGAAGTTCGAGTCCGGCGTGCACCGCGTCCAGCGCGTTCCCAAGACCGAGTCCCAGGGCCGTATCCAGACCTCCACGGCGACCGTCGCCGTACTTCCCGAAGCCGAGGAGATCGACGTCCAGATCAACCAGTCCGACCTGCGCATCGATACCTACTGTGCCTCCGGCCCTGGCGGTCAGTGCGTTAACACCACCTACTCCGCCGTGCGCATCACCCACCTGCCCACCAACACCGTGGTGCAGTCGCAGGAACAGCGCTCCCAGATCCAGAACCGCGAAGTCTGCATGCAGATGCTGCGCGCCCGTCTGTACGAGATGGAGCTCGAGAAGCAGCAGGCAGAGCTCGGTGCTGAGCGCCAGAGCCAGATCGGCCACGGCAACCGTTCCGAGAAGATCCGTACCTACAACCAGCCCCAGGACCGCGTGACCGATCACCGCATCGGTTTCAACTCCACCTACAATGGCGTCCTCCTGGGCGACCAGCTCGGCACCGTCATCGAGGCGCTCGCCGCCGCCGAGCGTGCCGAGAAGCTGGCACAGGCGGTCTAAGTTCCGCCGTTCTACCGAACGGCGGACCAGCCGACGCTGCGCGCCGCCCAGAGCGACAATTTGTCATTCAAAAGGCAAGGCATGACCAGAAGGTCTATGCCTTGCCTTTTTCATGCCAACTTGTTCGCTCTGGACGTCGCTCGCTGGCATTGCCAAAACATCGGCGTTTCCTTGGTTGTCAAATGATCCGTAGGGAGTCATTGGGGACATTGCTTTGAGATGTTATTCAATCGGTTTTGATGGCCTTTGAGCTGCTTACCTGCTTAAAGTAATTAACGGCATGCATCTGCAATTGAAAATATTGCTCGAAAAAACGTCCAAGAAATCGCGGGGCGATTTTTGACGCGTCGCGCGTCAAGCGATGTGGCAAGCGTTTGGTTAGATATTGGTCAGTTTTGGGGCAACCTTGCCAAAAGCTTGACGGATGCAGATTTAGACGTCGACGAATGAACACTTCAGGTGGGCTCCAAGCAAAATTCTGGGCTGATTCTCGATAATCGCCTTCAATCGTCCCTTGCCAGGCGCTGGCCTCGCTTACAATCTGCTCCGACATTCGCGCGCCGCCCGGCGCTTAAGAGGGGAGGGCCCCATGGCAAACGAGATCTGGACCATCAAGCGTTGTCTCGAGTGGACCAAGGAGTACCTGGCCGAGCGCGGCGAGGAGCACCCCCGTCTTTCTGCTGAGTGGCTGCTCTGCGCTGCCACGGGTTTGGCACGCATCGACTTATATATGCGCATGGACGAGACGCTTAACGCGGCCCAGCTCGAGACCATGCACGCGGCCGTTGTCCGCCGCGCTAAGGGCGAGCCGCTGCAATACATCACGGGCAGTACGCAGTTTCGCATGATCGACGTCGCGTGCGCCCCCGGTGTGCTCATTCCGCGCCCCGAGACCGAGATGCTCGTCGAGGAAGTCCTCAATTATCTGGATGCCGAGGTGCTGAGCCCCGAGGCTGCTGCCCGCCAGCGTGTTGAGCTGCCTTGGAACGATGAGGTCGAAGAGGCCCGCAAAGCCGAGGCCGCGCTGGCAGACGAACGCGCGACCGCCGAGCGCCGTGCCGCTAACCTGACGGCTGCCGATGAGGCGGCGCTAGGCAGCGACGTGCTGGGTAGCCGTGCCTATGCTGAGGAACTGGCCGACCGCGAGGCCGAGGAAGCCGCCGCACAGGCAGCGGAAGCCGAGACTGCGGAAGCTGCTGAGCCCGAGCTCGACGAATACGGCATCGCCATCGAGGGTGCCGACCAGGAGACGGTTTCAGCTCAGGATGCCGCTGCGCCTGCCCCAGCCGAGCCCCGCACTGCTCGCGTTCTCGAGGTCGGCTGCGGCACGGGCTGCATCTCGCTCTCTCTTGCTTGGGAGCGCCGCGGCCACGTTACCTGCACCGCTACCGATATTGAGCCGCGTGCTATCGATCTGGCCACCAAAAACCGCGACGCGCTCGGCCTCACGGCAGATGAGGTTGCCTTCAGCCTCACCAACCTGGTGAGCTCCATTCCCCACGACGAGTGGGGCACCTTCGACGTGCTCGTCTCCAACCCGCCTTACATCCCGACCGACGTTATGCGCTCGCTGCCGCACGAGGTCAAGGACTTCGAGCCCGATTTGGCGCTCGAGGGCGGTGCCGATGGCCTGGATATCTTCCGCCGCCTGCTCAATGCGGCGCCCTATATGCTGCGCGCCGGCGGCCTGTTTGCCTGCGAGCTCTACGAGGGTGCCCTCGACGCTGCCGCTGAGCTCTGCCGCCAGGCGGGTCTATCGGATGTGCGCATCGTCCGCGACCTCACCGATCGCCCCCGCATCGTTCGGGCCGTCGTCACCGAGCCCAAGCAACGCCAGTAATATTTATTAACTGGTTAGCAAAAATTATAAAGTAGTTTATAATTAGGACGGCTGAAAGAGGTCGGCCCATGCAACCTCCTACCTTTCGGGAAATCATTGCCCTACTCAAGCACGATGGATTCGTGAAGGTCGCGCAAGTCGGTAGTCATGCTAAGTATGTTTCTGGTGACCGTGTTGTCACCGTGAACGGCTCTGGTGGTGATCGACCAAAGAAGGGCACGTGGGTAAGTATTCGTCGCCAAGCTGGATGGTAGTTGGAGGCAAAATGAGGCAGCGATTTACCTATGACTGCGTTCTCATAAAAGAAGACGACGGTTACTGCGCCAGCTTCCCGCAGATTCCCGGCGCTTTTGCCGATGGCGATACACGCGAAGAAGCTATTGCCCATGCCACCGAGGCGCTGATGGCGTTTTTGGCCGATGACCTCAACAACGGTTTGACTCCGGCGGGGTACGAACGCTCGGCCGAGGTCGTGGCCCTTTCGGTCGAAATCGACCACGAGGACGCTCGGGAAGCGGCGTGCCGAACATTTAAAGACGCTGCGCTGGACCTCAAAGTCTCCGCTCCGCGGATTACCGCGCTGGTCAAAGCAGGAAAGCTCGATGTTGAACTCGTCGACGGCCGTCGGATGATAACGATAGACAGCATCGAGCGCTACGCCGCCCAAGAACGCCACGCCGGCAGGCCAAAGAAGTTCGTCGCGGTCCAATAACCCCTCACTTTCACCGACTACTAGAGCCGCTCACCAAACCAACATGCGCTGTGGGCAAATGGATTGAACGTTTCGTGCGAGAATGCCCCTCAGTAAACAAACTTGCACCAGAGCGTAAGGGGCTGGCATACACATGCAGACGGTCTATCGGGTATACGAGGGAGCGCGCGAGCCGCATCGGCTTGCCGTTGAGCGTACGGCCGAGGTACTCGGCTGTGGCGGACTGGCCCTGATCCCGACCGAGACCGTCTATGGCGTCGCCGTGGCAGTCAATGCCTTCTCGGACGCCGTACCCCAAGACACAAGCGAATCCCCCTCGTGGCCGCGCGACCCGCAAGCCACCGTCAATGGCGCCGCGGTCCCTGCGCTCGGTACCGGCTACCGCCGCATCTTCACTCTCAAGCAACGTGAACTCACGCAAACCGTCGCTTGGCTGGTCGATGACGTCGAAGCGCTCGACCACTATGGCGTGGATATCCCGGAAGATGCCCGCGTACTCGCGCGACGATGCTGGCCGGGAGCCCTGACTATCGTGATTAAGGCAGCCCCCTGCGTGCCGACCTTTATGCGTGCTGCCGACGACACCGTGGCCCTGCGCGCTTCGGCCTCTCCCGTGGTCCAGGCGCTCATCCGCGCCTGCGGCAGTCCCCTTGCCTGCACCAGCGCCAACACGCACGGTGCGCCCTCGCCGGCAAGCTTTGCCGCCGTCGAGGGTCGCATCCTGGAGGGGGTCGATGTTGCCGTCGACGCCGGTGAGACCCCGTGTCGCGACGCCTCGACCATCGTGTCGTTCCAGCACGGCGGGCTCCAGATCCTGCGCCAAGGCGCACTTCCCGCATCAGAGATCGAACGGGTCCTGTCCGACCCGATGCAATAGAAAGGTGTAAGCGATGTCGTTGAATCTAGGCAGCCTGGGCATGGAAGATGCCTCGTTTAACTTTGGCGGTTCCTACATCATGGCGCTCGACTGCGGCACCACCTCGGTACTTGCGACCATCGTCGACGAGTACGGATGCATCGTCGCGCAGGCACGTCGCAGCGTCAAAACCAGCTTCCCACGTCCCGGTTGGGTAGAGCAAGACCCCATGGCGGTCCTTGCCAGCCAGATCGCCGTCATGATGGAAGTCCAGTTTAAGAGCGGTATCCACTCCGACCGCATTGCCGCCATCGGCATCTCCAACCAGCGCGAGACCACGGTGGTCTGGGACCGCGTGAGCGGTCAGCCGATCTATAACGCCATCGTATGGCAGTGCCGCCGTACCGCGCCGGCAATCGACGCGTTGGTTGAACAGGGTTGCGAGGAGCTGGTGCGCTCCCGCACAGGACTCACGCTCGACCCGTATTTCTCGGCCTCCAAGGTACAGTGGATTCTCGACAACGTCGACGGCGCACGCGAGAGCGCGGCGGCGGGCGACCTCATGTTTGGCACCATCGACACCTGGCTCATCTACAACCTCACCGGCGGCCAGGTCTTTGCCACCGACTACACCAATGCCAGCCGCACGGCACTCTTTAATATCCATACGCTCGATTGGGACGACGACCTGCTGGCGCTCTTTGACGTTCCACGTTCCATGATGCCCGAGGTTCGCTGGAGCTCGGGTGACTACGGCCGCGTCGCGAGCGACATCATGACCAACATGCCGCCCATCATGGGTGTGGCGGGCGACCAGCAGGCGTCGCTGTTCGGTCACTGCTGCTTCCATCCCGGCCAGACCAAAAACACCTATGGCACGGGCTGCTTTATGCTCATGAACACCGGCGACGAGATCGTCGAATCCAAGAACGGTCTGGTCTCCACCATCGGTATCGCTGCGAACGGGAAGATCAGCTATGCGCTCGAGGGCTCCATCTTTGCTGCCGGTTCCACCATGAACTGGCTTCGCAACAACATGGGCATCATCTCGAGCGTGAGCGAGTCGGCACAACTCGCCGCTTCGATTAGCGACAACGAGGGCTGCTACTTCGTTCCCGCCTTTGCGGGTCTGGGCGCTCCCTGGTGGGACCCGCATGCCCGCGGTATCGTGTGCGGTCTGACCGGCGCCTCGAGCCGTGCGACCATCGTACGTGCCGCCTGCGAATCCATGGCATATCAGAGCTACGACGTGCTGCGCGCCATGGAGCAGGACGTGGGGCTTTCGATCGAGCGCCTGTCTGTCGATGGCGGTGCCTCGCGCAACGAGTTCATCATGCAATTCCAGGCCGACCTGCTGGATATCCCCGTGCTGCAATGCGAGACGGTGGAGACCACGGCAATCGGTGCCGCGTACTTGGCGGGTCTTGCCGTCGGCTATTGGGAAGACCTGGAAGAGCTGGAGCAAAATGCCCAGATCGTTAGGACCTTCCTTCCCCACATGTCCGCCGAGCGCCGCGAACAAAACCTTGCGGGCTGGTGTGATGCAGTCAGGCGCTCGCTCAGTACCGCACAGTAGGGCTGCGATGGGCTGCTCGATACAACAAACCGCTAAACTAATGCATGGCGTGCGGCGGCAACATTGCTGCGCGCCTTGTCAGCAAGGCCGTTTTGCGGCCGCAACGAAAGGGGCAATCAACCCATGACCGTCACCTATGATGCGTCCCGTGTGACGCTTGTCGATCACCCGCTCGTTCAGCACAAGCTGTCGATCCTGCGCGATAAAAACACCGGCACCAACCAGTTCCGCCAGCTCGTGCGCGAGCTTGCGCTCTTTGACGGCTACGAGGCCATGCGCGACCTGCCTATGGAAGACGTCGAGGTCGAGACCCCCATCACTACCGCCACGTTCAAACAGCTTGCCGGCAAGAAACTCGCCATCGTGCCCATCCTGCGTGCGGGCCTTGGCATGGTCGACGGCATCCTCGACCTGGTGCCCTCCGCTCGCGTGGGTCACATCGGCATGGAGCGCGACGAGGTCACCCACGAGCCGCATGAGTATTACTGCAAGATGCCCAAGGATATCGACCAGCGTATCTGCCTGGTTGTCGACCCCATGCTCGCCACGGGCGGTTCGGCCGAGATGGCTATCAGCTACCTGCGCGAGCGCGGTGTCAAGGACATCCGCATGCTGTGCATCGTCGCCGCGCCCGAGGGCCTCAAGTCGCTGACCGAGAAGGATCCTGACGTACATATTTATACGTGCGCCATCGATGACCATCTCAACGAGGCCGCCTACATCGTTCCCGGCCTGGGCGACGCCGGCGACCGCATCTACGGCACGCTCTAGTCGCTGGGCTAAACGGCCGTGGCTGCAAATACGAAGAAACGGTGCGCGCGGACGAACAAAAGGCGACCGCGCGCACTCCTGTTAACGGACGTTTTGCCCTGCAGGGTTCGAGAAAAACGTATTACCGTACCTGCGGCATAAAGAAGGTCTTAAGAAAACGAACAGGTGCGTATTAACCGATGCTTTTTCGGTTGTACTTTAGCGATTGGCTCGTACAATATTCACCAATGTTTGGCGGGAACTGTTCTGTGAGGCGTTAAAGAGGAAAGTGAGGACGCCAGTGTTTCAGATAGCCGATCTGCTCGCTATCGTTGCAGGCGCCATCGCGGGCGCAATTGCCTTCCTTCCCTTTGTCTTTACGCTCAAGCCGGTTCTTGACGATAAACAGAATGCGGACATGCTCAAGGGTATGGTGAGTCTGGCGGTCTCGGCAATCGCCCTGCTCGTCTTTACCTTGGTTGTGTTTGTGTTGTTCGGAGAGGCATTTCGCATGTTCCTCCTGGGCGAGGCGATCGGCTTCGTGGCCTTTATGGCCGCCTGCGCGGTTCGCGTCGCCAAGGCGCTGCGAGATCCTCATGAGGTCGAAAGGTAAGTCGTGGAAATTTTTGAAAAGCTGCCTGATGAGATTAATCATCTGGTCAGCGAGTTCAGCTCCACCCCTGTCGTGGGCGATCTGAGCTGCGGCATCACGCAGTACTCGTTTTGGCTGATCGTCTCCACGATCGTGCTCCTGATCGTCCTGGCCGTGTTCAAGAAGAAGCAGACCCTGGTTCCCAAGGGCTTCTTCGTCAACGGTTTCGAGTACATCATCGAGTACGTCGAGAACGATATCGGCAAGGGTGTCGTGGGTGAGAACTGGAAGAAGCACTTCCCGTTCCTGTGCTCGCTTTTCCTGTTCATCCTGATCAATAACATGATCGGCCTGATCCCGGGAATGAAGCCCGGCACCGGCGCAATCGGCTCCACCGCCGCACTCGCCATTTTCGCCTTCGTGTACTTCATCTACTACGGATGCAAGGCTCACGGCGTGATCGGCTACATCAAGAGCCTCGCCCCGCAGGGCGTGAGCTTCCCGATGAACGTGCTCGTGTGGGTCGTCGAGCTTTTCTCGACCTTCCTGCGCCTCATCACGCTCGCCGTCCGTCTGTTCTGCAACATGTTCGCAGGACACGTGGTCATGGGCTCGTTCGCCATCATGGCGAGCATGTTCATGCAGCCGCTGCTTCAGCAGGTTTCCGCGGCGCACGCCGTCGGCGCCCTGCCTTCGCTGGCCTGGCTTGCCATCCTCATCCTGATCTATGCGATCGAGCTTGTGGTCGGCGCTATCCAGGCTTACGTCTTCACGGTCCTTACCGCCGTGTATGTCTCTGAGGCAGAGGAGGTCGCGGAGGAGGAGTAGGCTTCCGTTCGCGTCTTCAAGGTAAGGCAATTCGTTAAACCGCCGGTGCCCGTACCCATGGAGCCCGGCAGTTATAAAAAGGTTATCCTGCGTGAAATAAGACACGCACGACAAAGGAGGAATCGTGGGAGTTATCGGTTACGGTCTCGGTGTTATCGGCGCTGGTCTTGCTATCGGCCTGTCTGCTCTGGGTGCTACGGGTGCTATGGCCCGTCAGCCTGAGGTCCAGGGCCGCGTGTTCACCGTCTTCATCATGGGCTCCGCCTTCGGCGAGGCTCTGGCTCTGATCGGCTTCGTTGTCGCGCTGATCGTTAAATAGCACGGAGCGTCAAGTATGAATCTTTCATCCCAGAAGAGCGCGATCGCACTCTCCGCGTCCGCGGCCGCGCTGCTCATGCCGGTTTCCGCGTTCGCCGAGGACGGCGCTGCCGGTGCGGACATCCTCATCCCTAAGATGGCGGAGTTCATCCCGGCGCTTATCGCCTTCCTGATCATCTGGATCGTGCTGGCCAAGGTCGCCCTGCCGGGCATCATGAAAACCATGGAGGAGCGCGGCAAGAAGATCGAGGAGAGCCTCGACGAGGCCGAGAAGACCAAGCAGGAGGCTATCGCCAAGCGCGCTGAGTCCGACTCGATCGTCACCGACGCCCGTCGTCAGGCTGCCGACATCGTTCTCGAGGCCCGTAAGGACGCCGAGTCCGAGCGCGCCCGTATCATCGAGGCTGCTCACAAGGAGGCCGAGGAGATCATCGCCAAGGCCCATACGACCGTCGAGGACGAGCGCAAGTCCATTTACGCCGGTGCCGCGAGCTCCATCGCCGACCTGTCCGTTGCCGTCGCCACCAAGATCGTGGGCGAGGCACTCGAGGACGAGACCGAGCAGAAGAAGCTCATCGAGCGCTACATCCAGGAAGCAGGTAGCCTGAATGCCGACTAGCCGCTATCAGGACAAGGTGCTCGAGACCTACGCGCGCTCCCTTCTGGAAGCCGCTAAGGCCGAGAACCATGTGTTCGAGGACCTCGAGATGATCGAGCGCTTGGCTTCTGCCAGCCCCGAGATCATCGCCGTGCTCGACACCATGTCCAAGCGCGACCAGCTCGACCTTCTTCCCAAGGTGGCAGCTGCCTTTAAGTATGTTGCCGAGGAAGACGAGGATGTAGTGGGCGTGACCGTCACCACGGCGATCCCGCTCGACGACGAGCTGCGTCAAACCATCACTAAGAAATGCGAGCAGGACTTCGGCCGCAAGGTATTCCTTATCGAGCAGGTCGACCCGTCTATCGTGGGCGGCCTGGTGCTCGAGGCCCGCGGCGAGCGTCGTGATATTTCCGTCAAGACGCAGCTGCGCATCGCGCAGGAGACCCTCGCAAACTCTGCTAATTCGTACGGAGGTGAAGCCTAATGTCCGAAACCCTCAATGCCCAGGATATCGCCAAGAAACTGCAGGAGCAGCTCACGAGCCTCTCCGCGACGGTCGATACGCATGAGGTTTCAACGGTCGACGAGGTAGGCGACGGCATCGCGCGCGTCTCCGGCCTCAAGAGCGCCATGGCAGGCGAGCTTCTGGAGTTCAAGAGCTCCGATACCGGTGAGACCGTCTTCGGCCTTGCCCAGAACCTTGACCGTGACGAGGTCGGCGCCGTTCTGTTCGGTGCCGTCGACTCCATCAAGGAAGGCGACGAGTGCCGCACCACTGGCCGCATTATGGATATCCCCGTGAGCCGTGCCATGCTCGGCCGCGTCGTCAATCCGCTCGGCCAGCCCATCGACGGCCTGGGCGACATCGTCGCCACGCACCGTCGCCCCATCGAGTTCAAGGCTCCCGGCGTCATCGATCGTACCCCGGTGTGCGAGCCGGTTCAGACCGGTCTGCTCGCTATCGACTCCATGGTGCCTATTGGCCGCGGTCAGCGAGAGCTCATCATCGGCGACCGTAAGACCGGTAAGACCGCCATCGCCATCGACGCTATCCTCAACCAGCGCGGCAAGGGCATGGTCTGCATCTATGTCGCCATCGGCCAGAAGGCCTCCACGGTTGCCAACATCCGCGAGACCCTCGCTCAGCACGGTGCGCTCGACTACACCATCATCGTTTCGGCCACCGCTGCCGATTCCGCCCCTATGCAGTACATCGCGCCTATGGCCGGTGCCGCTATCGGCGAGTTCTTCATGTACAACGGCGAGGACGGCAAGCCCGCCAGCGAGACCAACCCCGGCGGCCACGTGCTCGTCATCTACGACGACCTGTCCAAGCAGGCTGTGGCCTACCGTCAGATGTCGCTGACGCTGCATCGTCCGCCCGGACGCGAGGCCTATCCTGGCGACATCTTCTACCTGCACTCTCGTCTGCTCGAGCGTGCCGTCAAGATGTCCAAGAAGAACGGTTACGGCTCCATGACGGCACTGCCGATCATCGAGACCCAGGACGGCGACGTCTCGGCCTACATTCCGACCAACGTCATTTCCATTACCGATGGTCAGATCTACCTGCAGTCCGAGCTCTTCTTCCAGGGTCAGCGCCCGGCAGTCGACGTGGGCATCTCCGTGTCCCGCGTCGGTGGCGATGCGCAGACCAAGGCCATGAAGCAGGTCGCCGGCAACCTCCGTCTGGACCTTGCTTCGTACCAGGAGCTCGCCGGCTTCACGCAGTTCGGCTCCGACCTCGACGAGGCCACGCAAAAGCAGCTGACCCATGGTGCTCGCATGACCGAGCTCCTGAAGCAGCCGCGTTACAAGCCGTTTGAGGTTGGCGAGCAGATCGTTACGCTGTTCGCTGGCAACGAGGGCTTCCTGGATGACCTGGAGATCGCCGACGTGCTGCCCTTCCGTGCCGAGCTCATCGAGTACATGGACAATGGCTTTGGCTCGCTGCTCGACAAGGTTCGCGCCAAGAAGATCGATGATGACACCAAGGCTGAGCTCTTGCGCGTCATCGGCGACTTCAAGCAGCAGTTCATGGCCAAGCACCATTCGGATGTTTCTGGATCAGAGGAGAACTAAGCCCCATGGCTAACCTTCGCGACATTAAGAAGCGAATCTCCTCGGTTACCACGACCAAGCAGATCACGCGCACGATGGAGATGGTCTCTACGGCCAAGATCCGTCGTGCCCTCGATCGCTCCAAGCAGGCCGAGCCCTATAAGGAGGCGCTGACCGACGTCATGTTGACGGTCGCCGGCGACGCCTCCTGTTCGGGCACCGATCCCATGCTGCAGAAGCATGAGAGCGTCAAGCATGGCCTGATTGTCGTTATTGCCTCGGACCGCGGCCTTGCCGGCGGTTTCAATACGACGGTGGAGCGCACGGCCGAAAAGCTCGCCGCTTCTTGGGCGAACGACGGCATCGAGTGCGAGATCATCGCGTGCGGGCGTAAGCCGGCCACGTATTTCCGTGACCGCGCAAACGTTGTCATGCACTTTGAGGGCAACTCCTCTGAGCCCGATTTCAATCAGGCTCGCATGATCTCCTCTCATATCTGCGATGCGTATCGTGCCGGTGAGCTTGACCGTGTCGAGCTTGTCTACCACCACGCCAAGAACCGCGTGGATCAGGAGCTTCGCGTCGAGCACTTGCTGCCGCTCGATCCCGAGATGATCGCTATGGCCCACGGTCCGCGTAAGAACGAGACCGACGCCCCTAAGCGCATCTCGTCCACGTTCGAGTTCGTGCCCTCTCCCGAGCATGTTCTCGGCAAGCTTGTACCGTCTTATATCCTGACGGTCATCTACCAGGCCCTGATCGATTCGGCGGCCGCCGAGCAGGGTGCGCGCCGCAAGGCCATGCACTCCGCGACGGAAAACGCCACCGCGATCATCTCGACCCTTACCCGCACGTATAGTCGCGTGCGCCAGGCTTCGATCACGACCGAGATCAACGAGATCGTCGGCGGAGCCTCAGCATTGGAGGAACAGTAATGGCTAATAACACCGTAAAGCTTGCGGTCGAGGAAGCCACCAAGAAGACGACTGCCGGTGATGGCCGCATCGTGCGTATCATCGGCCCTGTCGTCGACGTCAAGTTTGACGGCGCGGTGCCCCCGATCTACAACGCGCTCACGGTCGAGGCCGAGACCCCGATCGGTCACCTGAGCACGATCCTCGAGGTCGAGAGCCAGCTTCCGGGCGGCGTCGTCCGCACGGTCGCCATGTCCTCGACCGACGGCCTGCAGCGTGGTCTCATCGCCACCGATACCGGTGAGCCCATGAAGATGCCCGTTGGCCCCAAGACGCTCGGCCGCATTTGGAACGTCATGGGCAAGCCTGTCGACGGTAAGCCCATGCCCGAGGTGGAGGAGTTCTATCCCATCCACCACGCAGCGCCCCGCTTCGACGAGCTCACCACCAAGACCGAGATCTTCGAAACCGGCATCAAGGCCGTTGACCTGCTCGAGCCCTACATCCGTGGCGGCAAAACGGGTCTGTTCGGCGGCGCCGGCGTCGGCAAGACCGTTCTGATTCAGGAGCTCATCAACAACCTTGCTCAGGAGCACGGCGGCACCTCGGTGTTCACCGGTGTCGGCGAGCGTACTCGTGAGGGCACCGACCTGTTCCTCGAGATGAGCGAGTCTGGCGTTATCGACAAGACCTGCTTGGTCTATGGTCAGATGAACGAGCCGCCTGGAGCGCGTCTGCGCATCGGTCTGGCTGGCCTTACCACCGCTGAGTACTTCCGCGATCGCGGCCAGGACGTTCTGCTGTTCATCGACAACATCTTCCGCTTCTCCCAGGCCGGTTCCGAGGTTTCCGCACTGCTGGGTCGTATGCCGTCCGCCGTCGGTTACCAGCCTACGCTGGCTACCGAGATGGGCGACCTCCAGGAGCGCATTACCTCGACCAAGACGGGTTCCATTACCTCCGTCCAGGCTGTCTACGTCCCTGCAGACGACCTGACCGACCCGGCGCCTGCCACGACGTTTACGCACCTCGACGCCACCACGGTTCTTTCGCGTAGCATTTCGTCGCTCGGTCTGTTCCCGGCTATCGACCCGCTCGCGTCTTCCTCCGACGCTCTCGATCCCTCGATCGTCGGCGAGGAGCACTACCGTGTCGCCGTCAAGGTCCAGGAGCTTCTGCAGGAGTACTCCGACCTTCAGGACATCATCGCCATTCTGGGTATGGACGAGCTGTCCGAGGAGCAGCGCCTTACGGTCAACCGTGCCCGTAAGATCCAGCAGTTCCTCTCCCAGTCCTTCCACGTCGCCGAGAAGTTCACCGGCAACCCCGGTGTCTACGTCCGCGTCGAGGATACCGTCCGCTCCTTCGCCGAGATTGTCGACGGCAAGGCCGATGACCTGCCCGAGCAGGCATTTCGCTATGCTTCCACGATTGAGGACGTGCGCGAGCGCGCCCGCAAGATGGGGGAGAAGTAGGTTATGCGTATCCGCATCGTGTGCCCCGTGAGCTGCGCCTATGAGGGCGACGCTGCGTTCGTGTCCATTCCGTCCACGGATGGCGAGTTTGGCGTTCTGCCTGCTCACTCCAGCGAAATCTGCACGATCGACCGCGGTTACGTTCGCGTTTCCGATAAGGCCATGGGCACTGTCGACCACACGTTTGCCGTGGCCGGCGGCTATGCCCAGGTTGCGGACGATGTCGTGACCGTCCTCGCCGAGCGCGCTTGCGATTTGGCGACCGTCGACGCCGACAAGGTTAAAGCTGATATTCAAGGTTTTGAAGAGAAGCTGGGTAATTTGTCGGAGGATGATGCACGCCGCGCCTACCTCTATAATGAAATCGCATGGTGTAAGCTCAAGCTTGCCCAATAGTCAGACGTTTTAACGTTCGACCATTTGCGAACACATCATGCCCGGGATGGCCCAGCCACCCCGGGCATGCTTTTTGAAAGGGTAGACCTTGGATATTATCCGCGTTGAGGGTGGCCACGCCATCGGAGGTTCCGTGCCTGTTTCGGGTGCCAAGAACTCCGCGCTCAAACTTATGGCGGCAACGCTTCTGGCGCCGGGCAAGACGACGCTGCAGAACGTGCCTGATATTTCCGATGTCCACGTGATGGGCAAGGTGCTCAAGGGTATGGGCGCTACGATCGATGTTCTCGACGAGCACACGCTCGAGATCGATACCTCCCAAGTCGATTCTTGGGAGGCTCCCTATGAGCTCGTTGCCAAGATGCGCGCTTCCACTGCCGTGATGGGACCCCTGCTGGGCCGTTTCCATCGCGCCAAGATCGCCATGCCCGGCGGCTGCAACCTGGGCGCTCGCAAGATCGACATGCATATCTTGGGTCTTGAGGCCTTGGGCGTTGAGTTCGATACCGCCCACGGCTATATCAACGCCAACGCGCCCCAGGGCCTGCACGGTACCACCGTCACGCTCGAGTTTGCCAGTGTCGGTGCGACCGAGAACCTCATCATGGCCTCCGTTCGCGCGCAGGGTACCACGGTTATCGATAATGCCGCCCGCGAGCCCGAGATCGTCGATCTCGCCAACATGCTCAACGAGATGGGTGCCAAGATTGTCGGCGCCGGTACGCCTGTCGTGACCATTGAGGGCGTGGAGGAGCTGCATCCCGTTAGCCATCGCGTGGTGGGTGACCGCATCGAGGCCGGTACCTTTATCGTTGCCGGCGCGTTGATGGCCGACGATCGCGGTGTCGATGTTACGGGCTTTTGCCCCATTCATTTGGGCATGGTGCTCAAGAAGATGGAGCTCATGGGTATCGACTGCGAGCGCGTCGAGGATGGCGTCCATGTAAACCGTGTCGAGCGCATCAAGCCGGTCGACATCCAGACCCTTCCGTTCCCCGGCTTCCCGACGGACATGCAGGCGCAGATTATGGTACTCTCCGCCCTTGCCGATGGTAGCTCCGTTATCACCGAGAACATCTTCGAGAATCGCTTTATGTTCGCATCCGAGCTGGTGCGCATGGGCGCCGATATTCGCATCGAGAGCCATCACGCTATGATTCACGGCGTCAAGGGCTTCTCCGGCGCTCAGGTAACCTCACCGGATCTTCGTGGTGGCGCGGCGCTCGTCGTTGCCGGCCTCATTGCCGACGGCACGACCGAGGTCTCGGCCATCCATCACATTAAGCGCGGCTACGAACAGTTTGTTGAAAAGCTGCAGGCGCTTGGCGCTCATGTCGAGCACGCCACTGTTCCCGATCCCGTCATCTACTAATGCAGGTTGCCTATGTTTAAGAAAAAGCCCATTACGGAATCTCGAAGACCTTCGACCGGCGCTCAGGCAAAAATCTATAGCCGCGATAATGTTGCCCGCTATTCCGAGCGCGCTCGTCAGCGCCGTCGCGGTCATACGGTTCGCCGCGTCGCGCTCATTGCTGTGCTCGGTGTGCTGTTGAGCGCTACGACTGCCGCCGGCCTGTGGTTTGCCACCATTATGGGCAAGCTCGGCGATTCCAACGTCATTACCGACAACCTGCGCCAGATCCTGGTTGATACCGACGAGGCAAAGGACCCGTTCTACGTGCTACTCCTTGGCACTGACGGTCGCCCGGGCGAGGATACATACCGCGCCGACTCGATTATCCTGACGCGTATCGATCCCACGCAAAAGCAGGCGACGCTCATCTCCATTCCGCGCGATACCAAGGTCGTCTACAACGGCTCGACCATGAAGATCAACGCCTGCCATACCTACGGCGGCGCCGAAGCCATGGTCCAGGCGGTCAACGAGCTGTGCGGTGTCCAGATTTCCCACTATGCCGAGGTCAGCTTCGACGGCATGCAGTCGCTTATTGATTCGGTCGGCGGCATCGACATTAACGCAACCGACGATGTCGACGACCCCGAGCATCTCGACATTAAGATCACCGCCGGTCAGCAGCACATGGATGGCGCGACCGCCCTTACCTATGCCCGTTGCCGCTACATCTATGCCGATGGCGACTACACACGCATGCGCCACCAGCGTCAGGTGCTCGGCGCCCTCGCCAACCAGATCCTCAACAACTTCGATGCCACCAAGGTCTTCGACCTCGTCAATTCGCTGTCCGACATGCTCGTGACCGATATGAGCGTTCAGGACATCGTCTCTACGGTCAATGCCATGCGCGGCATGGATGTTGACGGCATCTATTCGGCCAACTTGCCTTCGTATGCCGATGCCAGCACCATGATTGATGGCGTGAGCTACGTCTTTGTCTACGAGGACGAGCTTAAGGAAATGATGGAGCGCGTCGACGCTGGTAAGGATCCCAAGGGCCCCAATACCATGGGCCAGTCCGATGGCTCCAGCTCTACGATCGGCGACCTGAACAACAACACGTCCGATGATTACGCCAACGGCACCGCAACCTCATCGGTTAGCTCTGACGATTCGGACGATTCGACTGATTCGAGCGACTCGGACTACTACGAAGAGCCCACCGGCGACGGCAACGGCTACGAAGCCAACTACTAGAGTTACGCGGTTTTACCAAACCGCGTAACCGCTCGACGCTGCGCGCCGCCCAGAGCGACAATTTGTCATTCAAAAGGCAGGGCATGACAAGAAGGTCAATGCCCTGCCTTTTTCATGCCAACTTGTTCGCTCTGGACGTCGCTCGCTGACGTTGATTCAACCAGCGATGCCGACTACACCCCTTGGGTACCGTCAAGATTCTTTCGCAAATTGATCGAGGCGGCCTCGGCCCCGCCTTGC